>JALNXG010000009.1 GCA_023230485.1 Melioribacteraceae bacterium | reverse complement strand
CCAAATGCTATATTTGTAGTCTTTAATAATAATATAAATTTAGGTAAGGAATGGCAAACCACAAATCAGCTCTTAAAAGAGCACGTCAAAGTGAAAAAAGAAACGTTAGAAACGTTGCGACTAATTCTAAGATTAAAACATTAATCAAGAAAGTATATGATACTACTGACGCTGAAAAAGTTGAAACAGTTTATAAAGAAGCCGTAGCAGTACTTGATAGAACATCCGTAAAAGGACATTTACATAAAAATAATGCTGCCCACAAAAAAGCTGCATTAACCAAACACGTTAATCAAGTTAAAGCTGGCAAATAAGTTTCTATTCATGTGAATTATGTAAGCTGCACTCAAAATGAGAGTGGCATTATTCTCAACTAATAAGAACTTTTCAGATAAATTTTATACGGCTGCCACGGTTTTATTCGGGACAGCCTTTTTCTATTTTAAATCTTTTACTAATTCTTTTCCTACTGTCTCAGGTATATAATAACTAATTAATTTCACTTCGCTGTTTTCACTTTTAATCTCTTTCTTAATCAATATCGAATTTTCAATCAAAAAACCATCCTCTATTTTAGAACCGAAAATATATGACTCCCCTTTTAGCGTAACTCCATTGCCAATTACCACCGGAGATTCATCAGTACCGGTAATCTTCACTCCCGATTCGATACGGCTATCTTCGCCAATTATTACATTACCTCTTAAGATATTATTCCAAAAAATCATTACATTACTTCCGATTATGATTTTCTGCCATTCATAACATGAAATATCTACATTCGCCTTTAATTCGATATTTCTTCCAAGTATAATATTTCCATTTAGGGATACATTTTTATGTAGATGAAGGTTATAATTTATTTTTACTCCCTTCCCAAGATATGAACCTTTCCCAAGCTGAATATCAAGTGGAATCCCTTTGTTATCCAGCTCTAATATCTGCTCAATTACCTCATCATCGATATAAAAATCATCAGGGTCGTCTATCGTAATAATATCTTTTAATTTTTCATAAACATTCGTTCTTGCGATATCCTCCATCTCTTTCAAGACGGATTTATTATTGAATCCCATAATTACAAATTGCTCTAGAGGTGAAATAGCCTGAACTACATAGCCCTCTTGATTGAATAATGAGATTAAATCGGTCAAATAAACTTCGTTTTGGACGTTCTCACTTTTTATATTATATATTAGTTTTACTAGCTTCTTAAAATCAAAAGCAAATACACCCGAATTAAACTCAGGAATCGTAAGAAGCTCCTCTTTACTATATAGATAAGTCTTACCTCCAAACTCTGCCTTATATGGAGTATCGGTGCTCAAAGCAAGTATATCTTTATATTCTATAATTTCTATTACTTTTCCGAAGTCATCCAAGGAATGCTTCCCATCGGAATCAAACTCTTTTACTCGTATAATTCTGCCATAATAATTATCCTCTTTGTTCCCTTCAAAAAGTCCTGTAAGAACCATCATATCGCATTTAGAATTAAGAAATGATTCCCTGAAAAGTTTAACAGTCGCATTATTTATCAATCCCATATCACCCGGGAATACATAAACAATACCATCATAATTTTCCTTATCGATAGATTGCAGAGCAACCTGGACTGCATGACCCGTTCCGTTCTGAACTTCCTGATATGCAAACAGATTATTGTCCTTCTTGCCGACTGCTTTAATTACGTCTTCAGCCTTAATGCCTACGACTGTAATAATATTAGATGATGTAAGTGCCGAAGTGCAGGCATTATAGACACGCTCTACAGTCGGCTTTTCCCATATTTTATGAAGCATCTTGGAAGTTTGGGACTTAATTCTTTTACCATGTCCAGCGGCTAATATAATTGCTGTATCGGTTTTTGTATAATCAAATTGAGTTGAATATTCTGATATTAAGGAAACAATCTCTTCATTAGTTTGTGTAATTACCATTCTGCCCTCTGAATTATGGAAATCGAATTATTAAATTTAATAATAAATGTTATAAAAATTATCAATATGCCCGAAGCTTAAAAAAAATAAATTGTGTATCTTCACAACCATAAAAATTACAAGGGATCTAATATGAAAAAATCAATTTTCGTGATTTTATTAATATTTCTAACAGTTTCTTCGATAATAAAAGCACAGGACAAAGGATTTGGTATAGGAATCATGCTGGGCGAACCAACGGGTTTAAGCGGGAAATATTGGCTTAATAAAATTAATGCCGTTGATTTTGGTTTAGCATATTCATTTACCGGTAATCATAATGCCGCTGCATTACATGCAGATTATTTGTGGCATTCATTTGATTTAATAAAATCCTCAGAGAAGATACCCGTTTATTATGGCGTTGGTGCAAGATTAAGAATGTACGAAGGGAGTGATGATTCATTCGGTGTAAGAGGTGTTGTTGGTATCGAATGGTTTTCACGTGATGTCCCCATCGACGTGTTTTTTGAAATCGCACCGGTATTTACACTTATTCCTGAAACTGATTTAGATTTCGATGCAGCTATCGGAATCAGGTTTTTCATAAACTAACTATAAAATATGAACAAGCAATTAACATATTTCGATCGCCCTGAAAGATTGGGTATTGATGATATCCTAACCGATTATACATCGCTGAAAGAAATTCAGATTATACAAAAATTAATCGACTCTATGCCCGAACTGGTATTATTAATTAATGACTTTAGGCAGATAGTGGCATTTAATAATAAAGCCATTGCACTTTTAGAACCAAAATCAATATATGAAGTAATAGGTAAAAGACTGGGAGAAGCAATTAAATGTATTCATTCTAGCGATATGGAGGCAGGATGCGGAACTTCTAAATTTTGTGCAGAATGCGGTGCCGCAAAAGCTAATTTAAATACGATTACTAATAGAGTTAGCTCTCTTGAAGAATGTAAAATCACATCTAAACAAAAAGACAGACTCGTTTCTTTTGATCTTTTGGTCAATACATCACCTATCATTATCGAAGGAAAAAATTATACAATATTTGCAATTCGCGATATCTCAAACGAAAAAAGAAGAGAAGCGCTTGAGAAAATATTTTTCCATGATGTTCTAAATACAGCTGGTGCTATTCATGGATTAACTAAACTCCTTTCTGAATTAGAGAATCCAGAAGAAAAGGAAGAGATATCTAATGCTATTGTTTCTTCATCGGAGCAGTTACTTGGAGAAATATTATCCCAAAGAGAGTTGCGAAATGCAGAAGATGGAAATCTTGCAGTTGATATAAAAGAGATAAGTGCTAATGCAATAATTCAAAATATTTATGAATTATACAGCAAGCATGAATTAGCCCGTGGTAAAGTAATTAATTTAAATTATTGTAGAGAAGATTCTTTATTTCATTCGGATTCAACTCTCCTCATTCGTTCGCTTGGCAATCTTGTTAAAAATGCTTTAGAAGCAGTTCATAATGGGGATATTGTAAATATCTACTATGAAGTTGATGACAAGGATATTCATTTTCATGTTAAAAATAATAAATTCATTCCCGAAAACATTCAACTCCAATTATTCCAACGCTCTTTTAGTACATCTGGAAAAAAAGGAAGAGGAATCGGTCTTTATAGTGTAAAAATGATAATTGAAAATTATCTAAAAGGGAAAGCAAGCTTCACAACGGATAAGGATGCTGGGACAATATTTACCATCAGTATGCCACAAGGGACGGATCATATTGAATAAGTGCAAAATCCTTTAACTATATATTCAAAAGTGGTGGGTTTTCTACATGATTCTCTAAATGGTTCACCCCGCTCCTAAGTCTAATGCAATTATTGTAAGACTACAAACCCGTATAACTTTTAGCAAAATATTTCTCACATTGCAGTTACTCGAAATAAAGCATTAATAAACATATCATTTTAATTGGTAGAGCTTCCACCATGGTGTATTAGGAGCTTCATGATGCTCGAAGTGATACCCGAAGAAGTAACATGATATCATAGCCCATAAATGGTTCTTCTTTTGAGTACGTGCTTTATGCGGCTCCATTTCGTGTGAATGAGGTTCTTTATGCGGCAGGTAAGTACCAAAATAAAATAATTGCAGTGAACTAAGAATAGCAGGAATTACCCAAAAGAACCAGAGATTAATTTCGGGTATATAAATTTTCAAAATATTAAATGCCACTGCCATTATTAATAATTGCCAGATTGTAGCATATCTAATCATAAAAGTACCCCACCAAATAAAGAAATTTTGCGATTTGATATTATAGTCGGGATCGTCTTTCGTCCCCGGAGTTTTATGATGTTTGAAATGATTCTTTATTAAACTATTATATGATAAACCCGCATATAAAAATGTAGATATCTGACCAATTAGTTTGTTGATTAATTTGTTGTTCGAAACAGTCCTATGCATCGAATCATGAGCAGTAATGAATAAACCCGTATATAAATAGGTCTGCAATAATATATGCAAGTAAAAACTAATTGATGTAAAAGCCGGCTCAAGATAAACAATCATATAGAAAAGATGAAAGAACCAAGCAAGAATTACGATCAGTGCGATTAATATTCCCATTATAAAAACAACCTTAAGACTAAAAAGAATATTGATTGAATAATTATATAATATAACGGAATCTTAGAATTAATTTTTATTTTCTTAAAGTTGAATCCCAGAGAAAAAACTACGGCAATTATAAACCATGCAGTAAAATTTTGTAATGGAATAATATTTCCACTCCATTGCCAGTAGTCTAGTTTCATAGCAAGTGGCTCTAAAATAAAATCGAATAAAACTGCAATAATCCCAGTAATTATGGAAGAGATATAAATATTTTTAGAAATTAATAGTGAGAGAGTAAGCCCGCCAAGAATAACTATTACCCAGTTAACTCCAATTATCAAGGGAACATCAAACAAACTCCAACCAAGAACATCACCATATTTATATGCACCAAAAATCAATCCTGAAGCAGTCCCATAAGCTTCCAGCACGAATGTTATTATATAGGTCGATATAAGCCAGCCAAGTAATTGACTATTAATCTCTTTATGGATAGAATAAAAAAGAACCGTGCTGCAGAGGAGTAATGTAAAAGGAGTAAGAATTATCATTAGAGGACGAGTCGCATCGATTAAGTGTCCTGTAATTCCTACTGAATACATTATTATGAAAAATGGAATTACCCATTTTTCTAATTTAGCAACTCTCATTAAACTAATCTTCTCCCTTTCCATTCGATTCCAATTTTGTTTACTGATTTGATTCCCACATAAAAAAGAATGATCATCTGTATAGGATGTAATAATAAATTTATAAAAATATTCTGCCTACTAATTATTGATATATAAATTCGAGAAAGTAAGATTAATAAAATCGGGATTAAAAACCCAATATCAAAAAAGACCAAAGTGAAGGGGAGAAAAAATACTATTTCAAAAAAGAACATCAAGAACATAAATGTTACTTTAGGAATTTTGAAACCTTCATAGAAATTTTTTGAAAATCCAGTTACTGCTGAATTAAACGAATCATACATTGAGCAAAATATTTCTGTATCTCCAACAGCTGTCATTAGTTTATAACGGTTGACTTTAAGAAGACGGGCGAACTCCATGTCCTCAACGACTTCATTTTTTACTTTTTCATGTCCACCAATCGCTTTATAAATATACTTTTTGAATAAAAATAGCTGCCCATTAGCCGCGGTGAAAGATTTCTTCTTTGATTTAAAAACTTGATTGAGAGGTAGAAAAGAGAGCAAAAGCCAATTCATCATCGGCACAACAAGCCATTGACCAAATCCATTTATTCTTTGACTTGGAAAAACAGAAATAGCATCTAATTTATAATCTTCCATCTTCGTAATTAATAAATCGATAGCATTTTCTTTTAGTTCCACATCTGCATCAACAAATAAATAGTAATCCCCTTTAGCGTGTTTTGATAATTGATGACATGCCCAATTTTTACCGAGCCAACCTTTTGGTAATGTTTCCCCTATGATTAAACTAATATTGTTGTGCTTTCGCGTATACTCTTTAACTATTACTTTTGTTTTATCGGTGGAATGATCATCAAGAACTATAATATTAAGTTGTTTGTACGTCTGACTAATAAGTGAATCTAATATTTTTTTTGTATTATTTTCTTCGTTACGTGCAGGAATAAGAACTGAAATTGATTCCGATTTAGAAATTTTTGACTCATTTCTTGTAATCCGTGGAGCAGTAAAATAATTATAAGCTACAATAAGAAATGAAATGAAAGAAAATGAAAGTATAATAGCATATAAGATAAACATATTATAAAGCTATCTCTTTGACTAAACTTTTATTGAATATAGTCTCGTTAAGTAAATCAATATTCTTCGAAAATGCTTCAGAATAATTAGAAAAATTTTGGATTCCGGTTGTGCAGATAATCGGTTCGGCGGCTCTTATAAATAATGCTGGATTTTTCTCTTCTAGATATTGTATCTTAAATGCAAGAGGAAGTAAAGTGAACTCTTTGTTATGAAGTAATATTTTTATTCCCTCTTTTATTGTTAGTGGCTTTTTCTCGTATGGTTCAATTATTCCTTGTGGATAAATAGTCAATAGAGAATTATTGTTCTCTAATATCTCACTAATATAATTCCTTACTTCTATTATACTTGAAGCGGAATTTGGATTAAAACCAATTGCTCCAAGTTTTTTAAAAAAAGGATATTTTATTAACTGTTCTTCAAGCATAAGAACGTGAAATTTTCGTTTAAAATATTTTCGATTAATAAAATCGATAAAAAATCCATCCCACCAGCTTATATGATTTGGTGTAACAACTAATGGAATAGAAGGATCAATATTCGGGATGTCTCCATCGATATAAAATTTCAAAAAACTTTTTTTCAGTAGGCGATTTATATAAAAATCGAAAATAGCACGAGCATATTTTTTATGATCCGCTTTTATCATATTAATTATCTGCCAATAATTTTTCGGTTTTTATGATCGATTCTGCTGCAATTTTACCAGATAAAAGAACCAAGGGGATACCTCCTCCGGGATGAGCACTACCACCACAAAAATATAGATGATTTAATTCTTTCGATTTATTTGCCTGTCTTAAAAACGCCGCATTACGGCTGTTGGAAGATATCCCATACAAACTACCTTTATCACTCCCTGTTAATCTTTCTATATCGACAGGTGAGACTATTTTTTCAGTTACAATTTTATTACTTAGATCAATTCCTAGAATTGATTTAATTTTATCAAGAATATTTTTTTTAGCAAATGCAATCTCCTCTTCCCAATTCTGCTCCTCTATATACGGCGCATTAATCATTACATACCAATTTTCGTAACCTTCCGGTGCATCTTCATTATTATACTTTGAAGAAATGTAAATATAGATTGTAGGATCATCAGGACATCTTTTTTCTTCAAATAACTGAGAAAATTCTTTTTTATAATTTTCAGAGAATAAGATATTATGAATCTCTAAATCGCTATCATCAACCTTCATACCCCAGTAAAAAACTAATGCAGAAGTTGAAGGAGTAAGTTTACTATACTTCACAGCAGATTTTAATTTTTTATCTTCTAATAGTTCTTTATAGGTTTTATTCACATCTGCATTGGAAACCACAAAATCATATTCTAAATCGTTTCCATTAACTCTTATTCCATTGACTGAATTCTTTTCTGAAATAATCTTTTCAACTTTTGAATTGAAGTGAATATTCACACCTTTTTTAATAGCAAGATTATGGAGGGCTTTGGAGATAGAATAGATTCCCCCCTCCGGGACAAATCCGCCTAAGCCAATTTCGACATGCTGAATAATGTTAAGTGTGGCAGGTGCTTTATATGGGTTTGATCCATTATATGTTGCATATCGATCGAAGAGCTGAATGGTCTTTGGATCATGAAAGAAACTACTATTAGCTTGGTGCATTGATCTAAATGGATCGATTTTATTTATTTGTAATAAGGTTTTTAAAGCCTTAAAATTTAGAAAAGTTTTTGGATCAGAAAAATCTTTGAAAAGAAATAATTCAGATGTCAGATCGTAAATCTTTTTACAATATTTTAAATACTTCGTTACTGATAGTTTTTTATCGTACGTTTTTTTTGCGATTTCTGTTGCTGTTTTTTCAGGATCAGGGTATACATTTATTATAGTCCCATCTGAATAATAATATTTACAAATCACATCCAGCTTTCGCAAAGTTAGGTAATCTTCTAATTTTTCATCAACATCATCGAATAGATTTTGAATCACGAAAGGCATGGTTAAAAGAGAAGGACCGAGATCAAATCGGAATCCATCTACTAAAAATTGATTTGCCTTTCCTCCTGCATTTGAATTTTCTTCAAAGACATCAACCTTAAAACCGCTATGAGCCGATCTAATAGCCGCTGATAGTCCCCCAAGACCTGAACCAATTATTGCACCTTTCTTTGCCATAACTCTTTAATTTTTGTGTATAAAAAAAGATTTAACCCAATTAATGCAAATGAGTAGATGAAATCTTCAGCAGGGATAGTAGTAATTCTCATTCCCCAAATTGCTGAGGGAGCGTATGTTACAATCGGTAGAGATGTAAGTAGATAATTTACTACAAAAAATGGAATATAGGTAATCAACATGAAGAGCCAGAAGAATCGGGAATTAATTAAACTGTTCTTTATAGATATTAGCATTATAAGGATGATCGGAACGAATAACAAAACCGTAAAAGTGTAATACTGACCTCGAAATATGAATGCCGATAAAGCCGATAAAAAAACAATAGAATATATTAAATATTTATTTACAGAAATGGTTTTATCTGTTAGATAAAATTTACCTGTTTCAAATAAGAAAATAATTGCATAAGGAATTGTAAAAAAGAATAACATCTCTTCTAATGGCAAAGAAAATATATAAATACCAATAAGATGTTCGGGATTAAAACCCCAATCCCCTCTTAATGCCGCTATATCATCCCATATAATAAATGGCAAAGCCGATAAAATTATTGAAGGAATAACTGATTTAAAATTTTTATAAAACTGTAATTTCCTTTCAAATGAAAGTAGAAGTGGAAATATAATAACCATTATATTTATTGCTAAATAGGTGCTCATTTCAATGCTAATTGCGGATAAATTTTTAATAGATTGTTTACTTTGTCCTTCGATATCCTTTCAGTCGAGACTAAAAACTCTGCTATCCCTTTCTGAATTTCACTGCTTATATAAGTATAATCTTGATTCTGAATAAGGGAATATATTTTTTCAGCATCTTCTTTTTTCTCCTCACTATGCCCCAAGAAGCCGGGAATATGATGAAGAATTGCAAATCGAATAAATCGGATTTCCAAATTTTCCGGACTTAGAGCAACTGCCTTAGTCATTAGTTCCATCGATTCATTAAAGTAACTCAATTTAGTAAATGGCCAGAAAGCATTCTTACTCTTTATAGAGAGCAATCCACCATAATATGCCATTATTAGTATCGGATATTTTTGAGTTACCTTTCCATATTTTGTTTCAAGTGTATTTACTAATTTATCCAATATTTCATCATCTTCTAAAGAAGCATAATAGTTTATGCGAATATTTTCCAACGATCCCAAATCCACTTGTGAATACGGGTTGATCTGCGCTTTCAAGGAAACACTCATAAATGTTATCACCAAAAACAATGCTAATAAAGAATTAATAAATTTCATTTAATCCCGATACCTTAATTTTCCAAAACGATTTAACTAACAGAATAAATTTATGAGAATTCGAAACTCTTACTCTTCTCTTAAGCAATTCATTTATATTAAGTCCCTGAATTTTTTTAAAGAGAACGTAGTAGTAAAGATAAGCTGAATAAACACCCAACTTAACTCCGGCAGGTAGTTTGAATATACCTTCAAGAGATTGTTTAAATTCATTTTCTATCTCCTTTTCCAATTCTTTTTTACTTGTATCATTTATTTCACCCGATGAATGAATATCAGGAATATATATTCTACCTCTTTCGTCAATATCGCTTTTTATATCGCGGAGAAAATTTACTTTTTGAAATGCCGAGCCGAGCATTTTTGCTGAATGAAGAAGTGTATTGAAATGCTCTTGATCTCCTTTAACAAAAATTTTAAGACACATTAAACCAACAACCTCTGCAGAACCATATATATATTCGTCATAAACCACTCTTCCATAATTAGATTTGGTTAAATCCATCTCCATACTATCTAAAAATGCTGTAATTAATTTATGATCAATCTTATATTTATTTACTGTCAATTGGAACGATTGAATTATTGGATTAGTCGAAATTTTTCTATTAATTGCTTCAAACGTCTCTGTGCGTAATTGATCCAATAAATATTTTTTATCGTGGTCATGAAAAGTATCGACAATTTCATCTGCCAGACGAACGAATCCGTAAACAGCATAAATTGGTTCTTGATATTCCGAAGTGAATGCTTTAATTCCAAGCGAAAACGAGGTGCTATATTTATTTGTTAATAGCTTACTTACTTTATAAGAAACATCGTCATACAGTTCCATGATCTTCCTCTATTCTTTGTAAAACTAATTTAGATGATATAATCACCATCGGCAGTCCCGTTCCCGGTGTTGTCGAAGCACCCACATAATAAAGATTATTAAATTTTTCATCTTTGTTTTTCGGACGGAATGCACCTACCTGATCGATATCATGAGCCAACCCCAAACCTGAACCTTTATATAGATTCAATGTACTTGCCCAATCTTCGGGTGTTAAAATTTTCTTTACCACTGTATTTGAATTAATATCAAATCCGGTGCGCTTCGATAAATCATCAATAATATTATTTGCCAATTCTTCCTTATCGCTCCAATCTTTTTTGTATCTCAAGTCTGGCACTGGACAAAGAATAAAAATATTTTCATGTCCTTCGGGTGCGCAGTCTGTTTCAGATTTAGAAAGTACATTCACATAGTAATATGGTTTCTGCGGTGAAATCGATGATGTAAAAATTGTATCTGCATAGCCCTTGAAATTGCTACCTAAGAAATAATTGTGATGCATCAGATTATCCACTTTGCCTTTGACACCGATATAGATTGTAAAGGGCGCTAGTGTCCAGTGCATCTTATCAAGCTTTTCTTCTGTATATGCTTTACGATTAAGCACTTCACCTCGAAATGAAGCGGCATCTGCATTACTAATAAATATATCCGCACTCCATAATTTCCCATTTTGATCAACCACACTTGAGAGCGAACCATTATTATTATTGAATCCGACAATCTCGGTACCATAAACAATCTCTACATCTCTTTCTTTGAGTAGCCTCAAGAGTTCTTCGACCATTTTATACATACCTCCTTTTACCTTCCAATAACCATTGTGCCTCATCTCTGTATAGTTAAGTAAGGAATAAATAGCGGGAGTTTGAAATGGTGTTGCTCCAAGAAAAAATGCTACGAGCGAAAAAATTATTCTTACTTCTTCTGAACTGAAATTCTTTTCTACTTCACTCCACATCGTCTTAAATAAATATGGGAGATGCTTCATTGGCACTCGTGTAAGACTAAGAGCGTATCCTAATTTAGAATTGAAGTTTGACTTAACCACTTTACCTTCTGTATCGTGGAAAAATTCTCCTGCTCGTGTAAGATATTTATCTACTTTTGCTGCTAAATCCGGTTCAATATCAGCAAATTCTTTCCCTAATTTTTCGAGGTCTTTCCATATTATTCGAGGTTTATCTTGTCCTTCAAAATAGACCTGATACAAAGGATCTAATTCTTCCAATTGAATAGGATTTTTTATCCCTGTGCTTTTAAATAGCTCATCAAGTTCATAGGTCATACTCATAAACGAAGGTCCCATATCGAAACGAAAACCATCCATTTCAATTGTATTTAAACGTCCGCCTGCCTTAGTATATTTTTCTAAAATCGTAACTTTATATCCTTTAGCCGAAAGCCGAAGAGCCGTTGATAATCCCCCTAAGCCCGATCCTATAACAATTGCTGATTTTTTCATAATCCCGTCATTTTTATTATAAAACGAGATTTACTCAAATTTAGTTCCATAAATAGAACTATCATTAATTTTTTTATGAATATTTAGAGCTCCGAGAACCACAGCCGGAATCCCCTGACCCGGGAAAACCGTATCACCAACAATATAAAAATTCTTAAATGGTGTTTTATTTGGTGGAATATTAATTAATGATTTTTTTAGTGAGTGAGGAATACCTCCGACATAACCTCTATAACGTTTTGTATAGAATTCAAATGTATTTGGCGTACCACTTAGAACATACACCTTAGCAGAATCTGAAAATTCTGGAAATTGGTTATCAAATTCTTCCAAAAGCTTTTTCGTTACAAATTCTTTTCTTCTATCATAATCTTCATAATCCTCCAGCTCCCAATCACTCACATCTGTATGGAGAGAAATAGAGACCGTTTTCCAACCCTTAGGTGCTCTTTCAAAATCATCCGGTTCAGAAAAAGTAACAAACATAGAATTGCCGTGTGAATATGGAATTTTAGTTCTTGTATGTACTTGATAATATGCAGATGGCATCGCAAGATTTGATTCTATGGCAAAGTTAATCGTAAAAGCACCCCACGCCGAATCAAAGAATTTGGCTTTCTTTTTAAAATACTCACCTTCTCTTCCATCCATCATAATTCCTAAATTCCAAATTGGTATATTGGAGATTACGCCTTTTGTATGGTAAACATTTCCATTCACAGTGCTAATTTTATATCCTTCTTTTTCGATCTCAATTTTATTCACGCGATTTTTAAATTTTATTTCTCCTCCACATTGAATAAACTTTTTATTAATAAGATCGGCAATCGATTTCATTCCACCATAAGGATAATATGTTTCAGAAGGGTATGCCAAACCCATTGCGGCAGTTAAATATGGCGTATCTTTAATACTATTTTGAGAAGTGATTAGTAATTGCTCACTCAAAAAACGATAATAATTTTCTTTCCTTAAAAGTAATTTTGGTAAATACGAATCAAGACTATTAAAAGCGGCAGGTACAAGACCGGCATATTTGAGATTCGATGCTTTTATTAACGATGCTATATCAATTAAAGAGGAAGGGGGTAATCCATAATTATTCATTACAAATTCCCACGCCATCTCTTCCGTTTTATAAATCTTATCCCATACTTTATTTTCCGATTTATTCCCGAAAAAATCAGCAGAGGTTTCAATCCATTTATCTTTTTCTGCATATCGATAAAGTTCTTTTCCATCCATTTTTACAACAAGTCCGACATCCATTTTTTTGAGTTTGGGTTTTATATCTAGTGTTTTAAAGAGGTGTCCCATCGGACGGTTTTCTGCAACACCCGAGAGAGTAGTTGCTCCTACATCAAAAAGGAAATCACCTCTTTTGTAATATGATGCACATCCACCAATCAGTGAATGCGACTCAAGCAAAAGCACTTTTAATCCTGAATTAGCTAATAACGCCGCGCTGCTTAAACCTCCATATCCTGACCCAATAATAATATAATCGTACATTCTTCTTCTTTTTTCTAATATAATCGGAATGAGGAGAAAATAGTTCCCTATTTGCTTTAATTTCATAACAAATATTTATAGATTTGAAGATTCACTGAAACTAATTGGGGAGAAAATGAAGTACCAGAAAACCAACCTTGTATTTAAATCAATATTTATCGGATTATTATTAACAATCGTATTGGGATTAATGCCTGCCACACCGGAAGAAGGGATGTTTCCATTAAGCGAGATTCATAAAATTGATTTGAAAAAAGCCGGATTAAAAATCAGTCCAAAAGATCTTTATAATCCAAATGGCGTTAGTCTTATTGATGCACTTGTAAATATCGGCGGATGCACCGGTTCGTTCGTATCATCCGATGGTTTGATAATTACAAATCATCATTGCGCATTCGGAGCAATAGCCGCCGCAAGCACAACCGAGAAAAATTATTTAGAAAATGGATTCTATGCAAAAGGTTTAGAAGAAGAGATTCCCGCTCAAGGCAATTTCGTTAAGATAACCGAATCATACGAAGATGTATCTGAAAAAGTATTAAAATCAGTTGAAAACATAACCGATCCAGTAGAGCGCAATAGAACTATCGGTAAGACAATGAAAGAGATTGCGGATGCTGCAAATGATCCTCAAAACTCAATTACTGCCGAAGTATCTGAAATGTTCGCAGGAAAGACATATGTATTATTTAGATATCTCACATTAAGAGACGTAAGACTAGTATTCGCTCCGCCACAATCGATTGGTAATTTCGGCGGAGAAACTGATAACTGGGTATGGCCTCGTCATACAGGAGATTTCTCTTTCATGAGAGCTTACGTAGGTCCTGATGGCAAATCTGCACCTTACTCAAAAGATAATGTGCCTTTCCATCCTAAAAAACATCTAAAAGTAAATCCGAACGGAGTTAAGGAAGGCGATTTCACATTTATACTTGGTTATCCGGGAAGAACTTATCGTCACCGTCCATCTCAATATCTCGAATATCAGAAAGAATTTCTTCTTCCTTTTACGTCTGAACTGTATGAATATGCAATCAACACAACTTTAGAAGCCGCAAAGAATGATCCGGAATTGAAGCTAAAATCGGCTTCGAGAGTAAAAGGTCTTGCTAATACAGAGAAGAATTTTAAAGGTAAGATTCAAGGATTAAAGAGAATTAATATCATTGAGCAAAAACAAAATGAAGAGAAGGAACTACAAAAATTTATCGACTCAAAACCCGAACTAAAGAATAAGTATGGTAATGTATTAAACGATATTAAAGAAAACTATGATAGAATGTTCAAATTTGCAGAAGCACAATTATGGTTACGTAATGTAAATGGATTTTCTACTCCGCTTCAAATGGCTTCTTTCATTACCGGTTATGCTACCGAAAAAGAGAAACCGGATGCAGAAAGAATGAATGCTTATATGGATAAAAATATCAATTCAACTTTAGGCAGATTGAATTATCTTAAAGCAAATTACCATAAAGAAATTGAGAAGAAAATTCTTTCTAAAATGCTAAATGATGCAATAGCTCAAAAAGATGGTGAAAAAGTTACTGCTGTTACTAATTTCGTTTCTTCAGGTAAAGATTTAAATGATTTTGTCGATAATACAGTATATGGTTCTAAAATCATGGATGATGCTTATTTTAAAGAACTTACTACAAAAAGTTTATCGGAACTTAAAGCACTTAATGATCCATTAATTAATTTTGCTTTGGAATTAAGAGAGCAAAACGAAAAGATTTCTCTGACTTCTGAAGAAGTCGAAGGTAATCTCAATAAATTGTTTGCTCAACTTATTGATGCAAAAATGGAATGGAAGAAAACTAATTTTATTCCTGATGCTAATAGCACATTAAGATTAACCTATGGTTATATCAAAGGATATAACCCGCAGGATGCGGTTTATTATTCACCGATTACAACTTTGAATGGTGTAATAGAAAAATCGCTTTCCGGTGAAGCTGATTTTGTAATTCCCGCAAAATTAAAAGAGCTTTATGATAAAAAAGATTTCGGAAGATATGCCGATAAAAAAACTAAAGAGATGCCGGTAGCTATTCTTTATAATATGGATACAACCGGTGGTAATTCCGGCAGTCCTATTATGGATGCCTATGGTAACTTAATCGGTGTAAATTTCGATAGAGCCTTTGAAGCTACAATTAATGATTTTGCTTGGAATGAATCATATAGCCGTTCGATTGGCGTTGATATCCGTTATGTACTTTGGGTAACTGAAAAAATCGGCGGTGCTACACATATAATTAAAGAACTCGGATTATAGAATTTAGCCGGGGAAACCCGGCTTTTTTTTTGTATTGACTTTCATTTAAAAAACTATAAATTGCAGTATAACGGTTATCCCTTGTTTATAAATTCAAAAATATTACTCTTATCCAGCCGAATTTTATTATTTTTAATAATCCCTTCCCTATTGTATTCTCAATCATATAAATTACGAATAGAACAGATATCAATTAAAGAGGGGCTCTCCCAAGGTTCTGTAAGATGTATCATGGAAGATAGTCTCGGTTTTATCTGGTTTGGAACTCATGATGGACTCAACAGATATGATGGTTATAATTTCAAAATTTACAAGAATAAATTATCTGACCTATCTACGATCTCGAATAATTGGATATATAGTTTCAAACAAAACTCAAAAGGGGATATTTGGGTGGGCACCGCAGACGGGCTCAATCTTTTTTTAAGAGAGAAAGACCGCTTTATTCAAATCCGAACTCTCAAAAACAATACTACCAAAATAGATATAAATGCGGTTTATACCATCTTTATTAATAAAGAAGATAATGAAGAGATTATTTATTTCAGTACAAACAAGGGATTAGTTAAATACAACCATCAAAAAAATGAGTTCAAAATACTCTATCCAAAAGCTTTAGGAAATCCGAGTGATGGGAATTATATAAAAACTATTTTCAAAACTAAATCCGGTAAAATATTAGTAGGTACCTCAACTGGTAGAATCTTTTACTTGAATGCATACAATAATTCATTTACACTCTTTGAAGGATATACTTATCTTGAAAGAAATGTGAGAGAAAATTCAATAAATGCGTTTTTAGAAGACAATTCGAATAACCTTTGGATTGGAACTACATTCGGGCTCTATTCATATAATTACAAGACCCACGAAAAACAATATTTCCCTGATCTCATCGAAGTGCCAAAAGAACAATATCCAATCAATGTTTATAGTATCGAACTGGATAAAGCGGGAAATCTCTGGATTGGCGGACTTGGCTGGGGCACAGCAATTATTAATCCACAAACTAGAAAAGTAGTTAACCCAAGTCAAGATCAGAAATCAATTTTAGCATCATTGACTACATCAGTATTTTGCATCTATGCTGATAAAAGGGGGTTAGTTTGGTTTGGAAGCACGGGTGATGGCATTAGTCGATTCAATCCTTATACTAATCGATTTAATCTTGTAAATTATAAAACTGGGTCTAAAATTCAAAGTGTAAGAGCTTTTTTTGAAGATGGCAACAATAATCTCTATGTAGGCGGATATATAGGAATCGAAAAAATTAATAAAAAAACTAAGCAACATTATTATTATTCCAATAAGAACCCAGATGGCTATTCTTTAACAAATCCGAATATTTATTCAATGGAAGAAGATTACTTCAATAGAGGTAAAATTTTATGGGTAGGAACTGAAGGATATGGAATTATAAAATTAAATTTAATAACGGGTAAAATTACAAACCGCCCTTTTAATAATAAACTTATTAAAAGCGATTATGGGTCCTATATCTATACTCTTTTTTCCGATAAAGATCATTATCTTTGGGTGGGAACCGAAAGAGGGCTATATTCCATAAATTTACTAAATGAAAAAACTGAATTCTACCAAAATATCCCCCTCGATACTACTTCGATCGGGCCTAGATCAGTAACAAAAATTCTTCAAGATTCCTATGACAATCTATGGGTGGGGACTAATCTTGGTGGGTTAAATTTATTCGATAAAAAGACAAAAACTTTTACACGTTATACATTTGATAAACTGGTTCCAACTTCAATAAGCAATAACCATATCAAAACCATTTTTGAGGATAGTAAAAGAAGATTGTGGATTGGGACAAATGGCAGTGGCTTGAATCTTTTCAATAGAGAGGAAAAGACATTCACAAGATTTACTTCCGAAGATGGACTGCCAAATGATGTAATTTATGGTATTCTAGAAGATAGCTTTGGAAATCTTTGGATAAGTACAAATTTTGGTTTGTCTATGTTCAATCCTGAAAGTAAAGTATTTGTTAATTATCTCCAGCAAGATGGTCTCCAATCTAATGAATTTAATTCTAGCGCATATTATAAAAGTCCTTCCGGTGAACTATTTTTTGGTGGTATTGAAGGATATAATTCATTTTATCCGGATAGAATTACTATTAATAAAAACATTCCTTCTGTAAGGATAACTAATTTTAGGCTTTTCAATAGTGAAGTTACCCCAAATAAATATATAAATGAAAGAATAATACTCAAAAAAGCTATCGAGCTTACAGATACACTTGTCTTAAAGCATAATGAAAATATGTTCACTTTCGAATACGCTGCACTTGATTATGTAGCTCCTGTAAAGAACTCATACTTTTATAAGATGGAAAATTTTGATGACCGCTGGATTAACGCAGGTAATAATAGAACTGCTACATATACAAATCTTGACCCGGGCGAATATAGATTTAGAGTAATAGCAACTAACAATGACGGACTTCTGAATAACAATGGAACAACTCTTACAATAATAATACTTCCCCCCTTCTGGAAAACTTGGTGGTTTATAACAATAGCTCTTTTGGGAATTATATCCTTAATCTATTTTATTTTATGGTATCGCATAAGATTAATTCAACAGCAAAAGGAAACACTCCAAGAATTAGTTTTAGAGAGAACTTCCGATTTAGAAAAATTGAATAAGGAATTGGAGAAAACCAATTCTAGTAAAGATAGATTCTTCTCAATTATTGCACATGATTTACGAGGTCCTTTCAATGGATTCTTAGGTCTTTCTGATATGCTAAAAAAAGAATGTGATACTCTCTCAAAAGAGGAGATTATTGATATTAGCAATGCACTTCACCTATCGATTAAAAAAACATATAACTTGTTAGAGAATTTGCTTAACTGGGCGCGAGTTCAAACCGGCGATTATGAATATTCACCTGCCACTATTTCATTGCGGGAGGTAATTGATGAAATTCATTTATTATTCATAGGCAATCTCAGCGCAAAAAGTATTAAATTTATCAATTTTATTTCACCTCAATTAATGGTTTATGCTGATGAGAATATGTTAAACTCAATTTTGCAGAATCTAATTTCTAATGCGATTAAATTCACACCAAGAAATGGGGAAATTTCTGTCGCTTCCTCCATTGAAGGAAAGCTTGCTAAGATATCCGTCTCTGATACGGGTGTAGGAATAGATGATGATACTAAAAAAATATTATTTAATATCGATTCGCACCTCACAAATAAAGGTACAGAGAGCGAACCGGGAACAGGACTCGGCTTAGTCCTGATAAAAGAATTGATATTGAAATCAGGAGGTGAGATATCAGTTGATAGTAAAGTAGGCAAAGGAACTACCTTTTCATTTACTATGCCAATTGCTTAAATTTCATCTTCCATTTTTAATTTCCAGAAAATTTCTAACTATGAAAAAAATATATTTTATACTTCTCCTATTTGCTTTAGTTTCTACAAATGCTCAAAGCAATAAAATTGTATTCGGTTATCTCCCTTCTTGGGAAATCATTGATACCGTAAACCTCAAAATCGATTACGAAACACTTACTCATATTTCTCCTTTTTCATTTCAAGCGAATCCAGATGGTTCGATAAAGAATGCTGATTATTGGGGAGTAAAATGGAATTCGATTATCACTAAGGCTAAAGCGAAAAATATTAAAATCATTATATCTCTTACAAATTTTGATCCCGATGAACTTAAGACTATTCTTAATTCTTCTCCCATTACTTTAAAACTTATAGATAATGTAATAAATCTTCTAAAATTCTATTCACTCGATGGAATTAATATAGATTTCGAAGGATTATACGATGAAGATAAAGGCAGCCCGATGAATAACTTCATGAATCAGCTATTTACAAAAGTCAAAGAAGCCGATTCTAAATATGAAATCTCTATTGCACTTCCCGCAATTAATTTAAGGAACAAATGGAATTTTAGTTATATATCAATTTATTCAGATTATATAATTATAATGGCTTACGACTATTATGGAAGTTGGAGCGATTTTACTGCACCTACTTCTCCATTAGAAGGATTAAATTTTACTGTTAAACGAAGCATCGAAAATGATTATGCCAATGTTGTAGCTCTAAATCCTTCAAAAGTTGTTCTTACCTTACCCTACTATGGAAATGCTTGGAGGACTAATTCAGAAAATCCTTTCGCTCAGGTAAAGCCGTATTCTGATACAGCTTCATTTAATAATTATATCGGCGCGACTTACTTTCAAGATATTCCATTTATGCCACCATTTACTCAAAGGTATTTTAATGACCAATCAAAAAGCACTTGGTACAAATTTGTTGATGGTGATTATATAATTCAAAATTGGATTGATGATGAATATAGTCTAGGATTAAAAATGGATTATGCTATAAGTAAAAATCTTGGAGGTATTGGGATTTGGGCACTCGGTTATGACGGTATCCGACCCGAACTAAGAGATCTAATTAAATCTAAGTTTAATCCTTCCGATGTAGCTAGTGAACAAATAATTCCTACAGAGTTTGTGTTATATCAGAATTATCCAAATCCATTTAACGGAACTACCGTTTTAAAATATTATATGCCTAAAGAAAACTTTCTAAAAGTGGAAGTATATAATTCTATCGGTGAATTAGTAAAAATTCTTTTTGATGGTTTTCAGAATGGCGGGGTTCATGAATTAGTTTTTGATGCAGAAGGATTTTCGAGTGGAGTTTACTTCTATAAGATTACAACTCCAACTTTTTCGGAAACGAAAAAATTGGAGTTGTTAAAATAATCGTGTTTAAGATTTTTATTAAAGAATCTTAACCCACAAAAAGTCTATAAACATAAGTAGAAGCAAAATAAGCCAATATAGCGAAGAACGCTGAAGTAGGGATAGTAAGTATCCAAGCCCACATAATATTACGTGCTACTCCCCATCTAATGGCACTCATACCTTTAATGATACCCACACCCGCTATTGCGCCTGTAATTGTATGTGTTGTACTTACAGGTATTCCAAATTCGGATGCCACTAAGATAGTTAATCCTGCAGATGTTTCAGCACTAAACCCCCCAAATGGAGAAAGCTTTGTCATATTCATACCAAGTGTTTTTATAACCTTCCATCCACCAATCAAAGTACCAGCAGCGATTACTGAATGACTTAAAATAATAACCCAAAATGGGACACCAAACTCGGGAAGAAAACCATTTGTGAATAGTACTAATGCAATTATACCCATTGTTTTTTGAGCATCATTCGTTCCATGACTTAAGCTATAAATTCCTGCTGATACCAATTGAAGTTTTCTAAAATAATTATCTACTTTTCTCGGTCGCATATCTTTTACAATCCATAAAGTGATAATAGAAACAATTATCGCTATTACCATTCCAATAATGGGTGCAAGGAAAATGAAAATTACAATCTTAGTGAGTCCGGAAGCGATTAAAACGTCCGGACCTGCCTTTATAACTGCTGCACCTGCTAAACCGCCTATCAAACTATGCGATACACTTATTGGCATTCCTAAGTGCGTTGCCGTACCGGCAGTAATTATTGCACCAAGTACACAGGAAAATATTACAAAATTATCAATTATATTGGTTTCGACAATACCCTTACCGATTGTGTTGGCTACGTGAACACCAAAAATAAATGCAGCTAAAAAATTAAAAGTGGCTGCCCACATTACTGCCTGCAATGGCGTTAATACACGTGTGGATACTACTGTTGCTATTGAGTTTGCTGCATCGTTCATTCCATTATAAAAATCGAATACCAATGCCATCAATACTATTATTAAGGGGAAAGTATATTCCATATTATCAACTATTTTTAACGAAAATTGTAATTATTGTATTAGCTACTAACTGGCATTTATCAACAGTGCGCTCTAATAAATCGAGTATCTCTTTGTGCTTAATTAATTTTATCGGGTCTTTTTC
The DNA here is from genome assembly GCA_023230485.1 of Melioribacteraceae bacterium. Classification (GTDB taxonomy): domain Bacteria; phylum Bacteroidota; class Ignavibacteria; order Ignavibacteriales; family Melioribacteraceae; genus BRH-c32. The sequence goes on along the minus strand of JALNXG010000009.1, from coordinate 45,633 downwards.
AGTGGCAAATAGTTTTCTAATAGCTTCACGGTAAACTACATCTGCCTGTTCTTCCAAATCTTTTACAATCTTGCTTTCGTTTAATGATTTCGATCTTTCCTTTAAATCATTTATTGCTACACCCAGTTCTTTAATTTGGAGTGCAATTATTTCACTTAATGTATCAGCACTCTCTACAATATCTGTTACATTGTATATTTCCAAACGAGTGATTACGGCATTCAAAGTATCACTTACGCTTTCAATTCTTTTCGTAAGTGAAAGTATATCTTCTCTATCAAATGGTGTAATAAATGATTTGTCTAATTTTTTGATTGTTTTTACGGCCATTTCATCGCAACGTCTTTCGAGGGATTTGATTTTTGCAGCAGTTTCAAATTCATACTTGTTTGCAGTGAATATTTTTTTCGCGAGCTGTGCCATTTCATTTACATTGGCAATCATATCATTAAAATATTCAAAATACTTATCTTCTTTTGGCGTTAAGAACTTTAACATTTCCTCACCGTTTTTTAGGTTGTTTAAAAAATATAACTCATTAATGTATTTATTGCGTGCTCTAAAATCAATTAAAGAATATTATATAAATGTTAACAAAGCTTTAAGTTTTTCCAGTTTAATTATCTTCATATAGGAAAAATCATTTGTTATTCGCTTTATAAACAATCACTTCTGCCGTTTCAATCGTAATCAAACCTCCACAACCGGAATCCTCAAATATCTGATTTACAGTTGGTAAAAAATGTTCTATATTTTCTTGTATATCTACTATTTCAATTATTAAAGGGAGGTCTTCGGATAGACGTAGAATTTTTGAAGTGTGAATTCTGCTTGTACCACCGAAACCCATTATTCCCTTAAAAACTGTGGCTCCTGCTAATCCGGCTTTTTTTGCTTCAATTACAATTTTTTCATAGACAGGTGTAGAATGGTCTTTATCGGAATCCCCGATGAATATTCTTATTAATTTTGCATCTCGCTTTAATTCCATAACCGCCTCATGCTAATGATTTTGCTGCTATGTATGATAAATAAACGGCTCCTAATGTAAGAACTATATTTAAAAGAATATTTATAAAAGCAAAAAATAATTCAGTTTCTTTTAGCAAGTTTACTGTCTCAAAAGCGAATGTGGAGAAAGTGGTAAAACCACCGCAAAATCCGATAGTTAAGAAGATTTTTAATTCAGGAGAAATTATTTTTTTCACATCAAGGAAAAAGATGATAAAGCCAAGAGCAAAGCTGCCAAGCACATTAACGGCAAGAGTACCATAAGGAAAATTTGACGGAAGGAATCGATGTACTGATCCCGAAATCCAAAAACGAAAAACACCGCCAAGTGCTGCGCCTGCAGCTATGAGTAAGTAATTATACATATATTATTTTTTGACTTTAAATTTACGAATATTCGGCTCAAATTTAAAGTGCAATAAAATTCTTCAAACAAACATTAATTTTTCATGGCAGGATTTAAAATCATAAAAGCCCTGTAAGTAATACTTACAAGGCTTTTAATCGTGAGCGCGGGTGGGCTCGAACCACCGACCCTTTGCTTAAAAGGCAAATGCTCTACCCCTGAGCTACGCGCCCCTCACGTATATATCAAAATACAGACTTCAAATATATTATCTTTCCATTTAAATCTCAAGCAGAACTCTCAAATAATTCATTCTGTATATACACTAAATTTTTACAATTTTAAGAATAACTCGATTGTTTTGCAAATTAATTCTTATTAACCGTTATTTTAATATATTTTTTTATATATTTTTGTTTCACTATTCTGTTGAGATTATGAATAAATATACTATTTTAATTGCAGATGACGATGAGAATCTTTGTTACCTTCTTAAAGAAGAATTAATACACGAGGGTTATATCATAGATATTGTTTATGATGGTAAAGATGCTATCGAAGCAATTAAAAAGAAAAATTATGATGTAGTTCTTCTTGATCTCGAAATGAAAGAAGTATCCGGAGAACAAGTACTTAAATTTGTCCAAGAAAATCATCCCGATCTTCAAGTAATTGTACTTACTGCAAAATCAGAAATCCGAACTGCAATAAATTGCATCAAACAAGGAGCTTATGATTTCATTTCTAAACCATACGAATTTGGTCAACTAGCTTTTACGATCCAAAGAGCAATAGATCATCATAAATTAGTAATCGAAAATAAATTATTAAGCGCAAAAATTGCATCTTCACCAAATAAAATTATCGGCGAAAGTGAAAGCATAAATAATGTTATTTTACTCGCTGAGAAATCTGCTAAATCAAATTCCAGTATTTTGCTCGAAGGTGAAACCGGTACGGGCAAAGAACTCTTTGCAGAATTTATTCATAAAAATTCCGACCGTTCCGAAAAGCCATTCGTTGCAATAAATTGCGCTTCCCTCCCCGATCAATTAATCGAAAGCGAACTCTTCGGATACGAAAAAGGGGCTTTTACTGATGCAAAGACTTCTAAACAAGGGCTTGTTGAGATTGCAAATGGAGGTACTCTTTTCTTAGATGAGATCGGAGAACTGAGTTTGGCACTCCAACCCAAACTACTTCGTTTTTTGGAAAATGGTGAGTTCCGAAGAATCGGCGGTATCAATACTCTTTCCTCTGACGTTCGAGTTATAGGTGCTACGAATAAGAATCTTATGGAAGAAGCTGAAAATAAAAATTTTAGACGTGACCTTTTATTCCGCTTGAATGTAATCACGCTTACCATTCCACCACTTCGTGAAAGAGGAAATGACGTAATCCTACTAAGCGATTATTTTCTCCAAAAAAAATCTCCCGTGCGCTCAAGAAAAAAACTTTCACCCGAAGCAGAAAAAGAATTATACCGTTATAATTTTCCCGGTAACGTAAGAGAACTAGAACATATGATCGAGAGAGCTATTATTTTCTCGGATGGCGATACTATTCACATTAAAGACCTCAACGTTCCTAAAGAGGATTTTGATTTCACTAATTTTATCGAAACCGAAGGAAAACTTTTATCTCTAACCGAAATGGAAGCCATTCATATTAGACGTGCATTAGAAGTAAATAATTGGAATCGCGAAAATAGTGCAAGAGCTTTGGGTATTAGTCAAAAAACTCTTTATTCAAAAATTAAGACTTACAACCTGAGATAAAATGAGCACTAAAAGGAGCCGTAAATTATCTTTACTTTTTCATGACATCAATAACATTTTCGCACGCATAGTTACGAGTACTGAATTATTAAAACAAGATGAAAGACTAAATCTTTCCTCCAACACTTTATTGAAAAGTATTGAAAACAGCATTCACGCTGCATCAGAACTACTAGACGAATTTAAGTCGCAAAACGAGAATACAATTTCTGAACCCCGATTAATAAATATGGATGTTCTCTTAAGCGATCTCATTGCCGTATATCGTGAAAAATTTAGAGATCGAATTGAATTTTCACTTAATATGGTTGATGATCTATATCAAATAAAAGCAAACCATGGCGACCTCTATCGATTATTCCTCAATCTAATTGTAAATGCATCCGAAGCAATAAAATCGCAAGGAGCAATTACTATTCGCGCTGTCAACACTACAAATAAATTAGTACGAACAGAACCAAATTTTTTTGAAGGGGATCAGTCAGCTGTCTGCATCGAAATAACCGATACCGGTGAAGGAATTGAGCCGGAAATAATAGATAATATTTTTGAAGAAAATTTTTCTACAAAAAATAAAAAGAATTCAGGTCTCGGTCTTGCAATCGTTAAAAATATAGTAGGTTCTTTGAATGGCTCAATAGATGTATCTAGTGTTCCCAATCACGGTACAAAATTTTCTGTTACACTTCCGGCTATAAAGCCAATCCAGAAACCCAAGCTACATGACAAAAAAAGAATTTTAATAGCAGAAGATGATTCAATTCTAAGAGAGCTCTTAAGAGATTTATTAGCCTCGTATGATTATGAAATCATCGAGTGTTCTACCGGCGAGGAAGTAATTAATTTACTCGGGAAAATTGATATCAACCTGTTTATAATAGATCATCAGATGCCCGGCATTACCGGAATTAATTGCATTGAAGAGATTCGTAATAGTAATATTGATAAACCTATTATTCTCGCAACCGGCGCAATCAGCAAGTCCGAAGAAAAAACAATTGAGACACTCGGAATTTCTGATGTATTCAAAAAACCGTATGTATTTGATATAATGCTAAATCGAATAAACGAATTGACTCAAAATTTATAAATCGGGTGCTTATAAATCGATTAGCTTTCTCTCATCATCCATTTCTTTTATCATCGGTTTTTTGATTGAAGTTAATTTTTCCAAAAGTTTGATTATATCAAATGCAGCGTTCTCAATAAAATCAACTCTTTTCAATACAACATCTTTCGATAATTCCGGTTTGGATAATTCCCTTCTTATTGCGGCAATAGAAAGGTTTATTAGTGTCAGCGGCTGTTTAATTTCATGATTGGCAGTTGCAACAGTTGCGCCAAATGTTTTCACCTTTTCTAATTCTACTAACATCTGATTTACTTCTCTGAAACGAAGAGCTGAATTAATACGCGCGATTAATTCCACACGATTAAAAGGCTTGCGTATATAATCAAAAGCACCCGCAGCAAAACCTTCTTTTAAGTTTTCAACTTCCGAAAGTGCAGTTAATAAAATAATCGGGATTGTTTTCGTATTATCGCTTGAAGAGATTGCTTTACAAACATCCAACCCCGAAATGCCCGGCATGAGAATATCGAGAAGAATTAAATCGGGCTTCTCCGCTTCCGCTTTTTCAATTCCCATCTGCCCTTCATAAGCAGTTGCAACATCAAACTTCTCCCGCTCTAATCGGTCTTTTAATAAAAAAACATTATCAGGGTTGTCATCTATAATTAATATTTTTTTCATTTCTTACTTTCTTTCTTTGAAAGATATTTTTTTATTTTTGCTTCTAGTTCAACCGTATTAACCGGTTTCGTAATGAGATCATTAAATCCATTCCGTTCAATTATACCTTTATTATCAAGCATCGCATAAGCAGTAAGCGCAATTATAGGAATTGAAGAATATTTTGGCTCGCCTTTTATTCTTTTAATCGTCTGGAATCCATCCATTTGCGGCATCATAATATCCAGAAGAATAATATCCGGAATTTTCGTATTAAGAATTGCTAAGCATTCCACGCCATTCGATGCAAATATAGTTTCATAACCAAAATCTTTTAGTATTTCGCCTATTGTATAAAGTGTGTCGTTATTATCATCGACTACCATTATAAGTTCAGTTTTATTCTCTACTACATCATTATCATTAGAAGCTGTAAATGGAAGTTCATCATCAGGAAGTATAGCATAACTTTCTGCATTGTACCCTATAATACCAATTTCATCTCTAATTATTTTTAAAATATCAAGTGGGTGCATACCTGCTGAGATAACTCTTTTACTAAATTCCCCTTTCAAAACTTCAATTTCAGTGTCTGATAAATTCTTTAATGGTTTTCCCCAGCCGGTTTTTTTCATTCCATCGACAGATGCAATTATTATTTCAGCGTTATTTTTAATTTTACTTAATTGTTCAATTAATTCCCAAGGGTCGATTTCTAGAGTTAATGGATCAACCACGATAGCTTTACAAGAAACTCCATCATCGTCATGCTCAAACTCTTTTGCTGTTATATAATTTTGTACTAAGAAATTATAACCATCCAAATAATCAGAAAGTATATTTTTCAATTCATTATTATTACTGAATATTGCGGTCTTACCGACATAGTCTCGCACCGGCTTATCAATCGAACCAAATAATGAAGTCTCAATTATATCCAATATAGCATCATTCAAAATAAATGAGATAGCCGTACCACTATTAATAGTGCTTTTAATAGTGAATTTACTATCAAGCATCTCAATATATTTCCTAGAGATTGCAAGACCGAGACCCGCTCCACCATACTTCCTTCCAAGTCCATTATCTACTTGCGTAAACTCACTAAAGACAGTCTCTAATTGATCTTCAGGAATTCCAATTCCGGTATCACTAACAATAAATTCAATCCGCTTATCTTCAAGAATATTCGTCTTTAGCTTCACTTCACCTTTTTCGGTGAACTTGATTGAGTTATAAATAAGGTTCAACAAAATCTGTTCTAACTTAACTTTATCCGTATTCAGTAATACGTTTCTATTAATATCTTTTTCGTATTTGAATTTTAGATTTTTCTCTTGAACCATTAATCTGATACTTTCTATAAGCTCTTCAAGAAACTCATCAAGGAGAAAAGAATCTTTCCTTACTTCCACCTTGTCAGTATCAAGCTTAGAGAATTCTAAAATATTATTAATAAGATTAAGTAGTTTTTTCCCATTCCTCAGAATAATATTATTGCGTTCAGTCATTTTTGGTGCGGCATTACTTTCTTTAAGCATTAGCTCCGTTAATCCAAGTATCGAAATCAATGGAGTGCGAAGCTCGTGAGACATATTTGCAAGGAATTGCGATTTAGATTCTACCAAATTCTCTAACTGCTTCAATGTCCTCGCATTGCTTATTCCTATTGCCAACTGTTCATCAATTTTTTCTAAATACTCGATTATATTTTTATCTGGGTCAGCATCCGAACCCAGTTCTAAAAGTGCAACTACTTCTTTATTATATAGCAGTGGATAGACCAATATATACTTTAGTTTAATCGACACAATGCCCGAAGTCATCTCCGGATAATTATCGTGAAACTTAAATTCTGCCGGCTGTTTATTCTCGATTGAAGATTTATATAGACTTTTCTCGAGCATCATCACTTTTGAATTACTTACAATTCCTGCCGATGATATATATATTGGTTCACCATTTTCAGCTAAGTATAATGCACCGAAATGCACTCCTGTCGATTGCAATATTCTTTCCAATGCCGAATCGGATATCTCTTTGAGCGATGGATTGCGGTTTATAAGTGAAATAAACTGCGTGTATTCATCCTCGCTTTTTTTATTAATTTCAATTTCGCTAAGCATCTTATTAAACGTTTTTGCAAGCTCACCAATTTCATCTTTTGAAATAATTTTTACACGATGTGAATAATCCCCTTTACTTGTTATCTCTGCGGCACTACTTAATAATTGGATCTGCTTTCTGAACTTCGCCGTCAAAACGAAAATAATAATGAAAGCGAATATACTTCCCGCTACTGCAATAATAATAACAATATTTCTAATTAAGTCCCTTAATGCTCCTCCCTCGGCATAGAACTTAAAGACAACGAATTTTATTTTGGATGGCGATTCTATTGTGTTTGGTGGAACTACTAATGCAGCGACGAAATCAGCGGCACTCGTTTCTTCTGAATATATATCAAAATTATTTTTATATCTAAGTGCTTTAATAGAATTTTCAATTATAATATTATATCCCTGATTAGCGTTACTATTAGAAATGATTAATGGAGATTCTTCGATTATAAGTGCGGTATTAAGCTCCGTTTTGGCGGAAACCTTATCTAATAATTCCTCGCTTATCTGGAAACCATAGTAATATGTAATAGTGTCATTCAGACGATAATACTTTAACACGATATTTGGATTATCTTTGAAAAATTTTTGCAAACCATTAGAATTGCCGTCAATAGATAAATCACTACTTTTCTTAAATATTCTACGGCTAATAAGCGAATCATTTTTTATAGCAATGATAAAATCGATATTCGCAGTATCGAGATTAACATTTGCAATAATTTTTTCATTTTGAATTAGTTTGATAAAATCGGTATCGAGCGATTCAACCTTCTGTTGGAAAGAAAAAACGAAATCGTTTGCAGCATTTAATATATCGCGGGACTGCGCATCCCTAAGAATGGTACTCGAAAACGAGTAATAGATCGAAGCGGTAATTCCCGATAAAAGAATTACCACCACAGAGGTAATTAATAATAACCGTACATTTAGTTTCATTTTGTTTAATCATTCAATTCGGCTGATTATTTGTTTTTGTTCTCTTCTTCTTGCTTGGTTCTGTATTTATTAAACATCTCTAAATTCTCTTTCTTCTGCTCTTCAAAAGCATCCTTCTTTATCATTAATCTTTCTCTAAGAGTAGGAAGTATTTCTGCCTTAATAGAAATAATAATCTCTTTTTTAGTATAAGAAACTTGGTCATATCCGAAAATATATTTTAAACCAAAAAACCACCAAGGCAAGTCTTTTAAAAATGGAATGCCTCTACGTGAAGTAGCATCCTCATTAACAAATAAACCACCAATTACTGTTTCTTCACCATTTAATAAAAGTACACTTGTAGTAGCAGCCGTCTTTCTTATTTCTGTACTAATTACATCAGGAATTGCCGAGCTTCTCTCTACCTTCACCTTAAGGAGAACATATTCTAAGCCATCTTGATTATAAATATATGGAGTTACTTCTATGATCGTACCGGTAGAATAAAACTTATCAATTAAGTTACCCGAGAAATCACGCTCTTTAATTGAAATATCAGAACCAACTTGAGTACGTCCCTGAATTCCATTTCTCACCGATACAGTAGGACGGGCAATAATTTCACCAAGATTATCTGTTTCAAAAAATCTAAACATCGCAGAAGCATTACCGGCAAATTTACCCATAGTAAATTTTGATTCCGTAGTTAAATCCAATGTTGGTGGTTTAGCAACTGTCTGCTGTGTACTTGTGTTTCCGGTTTGCTCTTGTTCTTCTTGAAGAGTTCTAAATTCACTGCCAATTGATAAACCATTTCTTGAGAGAAGGAATTGCCAGTTAATGCCTTTTTCGGTCATATCAGTTACATTCGCTTCAAACAAAACCGCACTAATTTTTACTTCCTTTTCTTCTGAACCTGCATATATATTAATATCGCGTGCTTCATCAGAAACTCCTTTTCTTTTTACTATAAGTGCTTCTGCCGTTTCCTCAACAATTAAATTATTATACTGGGCAATTATAATTAATGCTTTTTTATACTGCATCTTATCGATCTCAAATCCAATCGGAGCTGTAAAACCAGCAACAGAAAAAACTTTTTTGCCGGTAATCTGTTCGCTTACTTTGCTAATCAAATCCACAGCTTGATCAAAAGGGACACTTTCGGATAATGTAACAAGTTCATCGGGATTAGTGTAACCCGATAGTTTCTCTTTCAGGTCAATCTGTGCATTCAACCCGTTTAGTCCTAAAGTTATCATAAAGAAGAAAATAAATCTTTTCATTTTATTTGCTCTGCTTTTTTTCTTTTGAAAGTTCAAGCGTCATTTTTTCAATAATTCCGCCCTTATTGAGTATAAAGTGTACATTACTACCCTTAAAATCTATCTCTGTTAAGTAACCAAGATAAACTTGATCACCTTCCCATAATAAGTAAGTCCTACCCGAAGCATCTGATAAAAATGCTCCATCCGGTATTATAGCTAATAACTGACCGGTTTGTACATCTAAAAGATCATCTCTATTAGGCGTTATCTCGCTGCGAATTAGTGGATAGAAATAATCATAAACCGGATATGGCTTTAGATCGTTCTCTACATAATTTCTGATTGCAAATCGATCGTCTGAAGATGAATAAACTTCTACATTAAACTTATAATTAACTAAATAATGAGGAGTGCCATCCGGATCTACATTAATATTATTAGCTAATATCATAGTATTAATTTTTTTTAATAACTTACTCTCTTCAATCGAATAAACCAAATTATAGAGGTCTCTAAACTCAGCCACCCCGTCCAAAGTATAATTAAAAATATCAAAACCTTTTTCGCGTGTATTTTCAACATATTCCATATTAACAAATGAGTTTGGCGAAAATCTTTCTGAAACCTTATTGACAAAATCATAGAAATCAGTTTGATTAATATTGAAAGGGATATTATGAGGACGGAGGGCGAGCACTGAATCTAACTGTGCGGCTCGCTTCTGCAAATCGATTAAACTTTTTGTTAATGCTTCGGTATCCATTTCATATTTTTTCAGATTTTTTATTTTTGTGTTCCTATCGTCTATTTTTCCTTTAAGGATCACATAATTAAAAATACCACCGGCAACAATTATAAAAATCAAAATGCCGCTAATAATAATAGTATTTTTTACTTTGCTAGTCATTTTGTACCGTTTGTATCCTTTTTAGCTAAGTCAAATTCGATAGTATATGAAAATGCGTTCTTTTCTCGGAGCGGTTCAAATTTAATATTTTTTAAGTTGGATACCTGAAGATATTTTGCGAACTCAGTTAATACATTTCTTGAAAGCGAATAACCGATAATTCTTGTTTTTTCATTTTCGCTTATATCAAGTTTACTAATCCAAAAATTTCTTCGCCTTTCTGCAAAATCAGAAATATTTGAAAGATTATAATTCCATAAACCGGAGCCCGCTGCCACACTATCAAGAACCGATTGCGTTTCATCGAAGCTATTAATTCTATTATCTAATGGGGTAATTTGCTCTACGAGAACTTGATTCTCTAATTGACGAAGTGTTAAGCGTGCAACCTCTGAATCTAATTCATTAATCGTTCTATTATTCGATAACGTTTGAAGAGTGAAGAACATAGCAGCACCGAACAGAAATGGAAGCAATGCATAACTATGCCATCCGAACTGTAAAAACTTTTGATTCTCTTGGACATACTTAGGAAGGAAATTTACTCCCTTATGCTTCCTGTCTAGTTCATCAAAATATTCTACTGCCGCTGAAATAGGAACAGCATAAAGCGCAAGATTCTCAATATCTTCAATTGGCAATTCACGAGTTACGAGATCTTCAAATTTTAATTCCGATACATTTGCTTCGGGGAATGTGCCATAAAACGAAAGCATTAAATTTTCGGAACGATCCTCTCCGCATATAATTATATTATCGAGTTTAGGGACCTGTCCATTTTCCATCTCTAATAATATCTTGGAAAAATAGACATCATAAGTGTGCAGATTTTTTGTACCTATATCTAGTGTAGAGCCGATATGTTTTAATTTCTGTCCTTCTAAGAATATGAGCTTACTATATTCTTTACCGATATAAATAATAAGAGAATAGTCTTCGGGGAAAAATTTATTTGTCTTACCCACAAAAAACGATAATGCTAATTCAGCCGTTTTAATAGTAGGAATCTTTAGATATCGCTTTTTAATAAAATTGGCAAGAAGATTAACTACACTTACGCAATGAATATCGCCTTCGATAAATACCGATAGGAGCTGATTTGCATTTAACTCAAGATAATCTATTGCATCCGGAGCGACCGTAATCCCTTTTACGGTTTGAATATCTTTTATTATTGCTTCGATTAGCTTATTCTTTTTTTCGTCACGTGGACCTTCATAGACGTGGAAATTAACAGTAGGCTCTGTTATAACAGGAATAAATTCCATTTTAGAAATTTGGAAACTGGAAAGTGAAGCGGCTACCTGCGCAATATCATTTGCACCTACATCCACACCAATAGGTGTAGCAGTATCATCTAAACTATCGAATGATAATTCCCCGCCGGATTCAGGCATAGGAAGATTAAAATCATTCTCCTGTCTGGAAGGTGATTGATACATCGAAGCCATAGTTAAAGAAGCTACTTTGAGTACTCTAATAGTTTCTTTTTCTTTAGCAACGACTGCTATCTTAGCATCGCTCCCTTCGCAATATATGCAGACTACCGGTTTTGTCATATCCCTTTCATTATTTGTAGCATTCTAACTTTATTATTCGCATATGCTAATGTATTCTCAGCCGTTATTCTTCTTTCTTGATAAAGTCTTAGCAAATCTTGTTCCATTGTTACCATACCAACGTCTCTTCCCTGTGTAATCATACCATAAATTTCACTTGTATTATTACTTTTAATGGCAGCTCTAATTGATGGAGTGCTAATTAATACTTCTTTAGCAAGAACTCTTCTCCCATCAGTACTAGGGACTAATTTTTGCGATACTACTGAAACCAAAACATCAGCTAATCGATTTCTAACTCTATCTTGTTCGCCGGTTTCCACTTCCGCAATAATTCTATCCAACGATTCCACAGCCGATGAAGTATGTAGCGTGGAAAAAACTTTATGCCCGGTATCTGTTACTTCTAATGCCGCCAAAATAGTATCCGGGTCTCTCATCTCACCTATTACAATAATATCAGGGTCCTGTCTTAAGGATTGAATAACGCCTTCCTTAAAAGAAAGAACATCCCTTCCAACTTCCCGATGCTTAATAATAGAGGCATTTGAAGTATGTACATACTCAATAGGTGCTGCTATAATTACTATATGACACGGATCGAACTTATTATGATAATCAATTATTGAATCAAGTGTTGTGGATTTTCCTGATCCTGTAATTCCCGTTACTAATGAAAGTCCAAACTTAATAAACCCATGACTCATCTGCTTAACTGCTAATGGATGAAACTCAAGCGAATCAAGTGAGCGAATATTAGTTGCAATCGCTCTCATATTTAAAGTTAATGTATCTAAATCATAATAAGTATCAGCTCTAAAGCGAACATACCTCTGATGCTTTTCATAAAAAAAAGTATAGCTAAAATCTAAGTTTCTTTTTTCGACTAATAATTTTAATTGATTTTTTGATAGTAGAGATACTATTAAAACAGCCCATTCATCATTATTAAGAATAGGAAGTTCTTTTGCTTTTTCTTTTTTACCATGAATTCGTAGCCATGCAAATCCATTAGTTCCCATTCCGCCAATTTCAATATCTGATGCTTGATGCTCAATCATATAGGTTAATATATGATTGGCTAACTTAATTACCTGTAATTTTTGCTCATTTTGAAGTTTATCGATATTCTCGATAATAAAATTTATTCTCTCCGGTCCCATTACTACCGGAGGTATCTTGGAGGTAAAAAAAGATAAAATTGACTTAGCGTTTTCAATCATCCGCAATAACCAAAAATTTTATGTATAAATTAATACTATTCTTCCATAGTTGCACCAATAACTTCATGAAAACTTGTAAGTCCGAGTCTAACTTTCTCGAACCCCGCATCACGAAGACTTAAAGTGCCATCTTTTCTTGCTTGTTCTCTAATTGCTTCTTCATCTACATCATCACCTGCATTTACAATTGCTTTTCTAATCTCTTTAGTAAAATATAATGCTTCATGAATTGCCATTCTACCTTTATAGCCCGATTGATTGCATCTATCGCATCCCACTGCTTCATATATTGTGTGGTCTTTATAATCATCATAATTCAAGTCAAGATTTCCCACTACCTCTTCTAAGTTAGTAGTTACTTTTTTGCAGTTATCGCATAATTTTCTAATAAGTCTCTGAGCCACAATAATATTAATTGCATAAGCAATAAGGAATGGTTCAACACCCATTTTAAATAAACGAGCAACTGCCGAAGGTGCATCATTAGTGTGAAGTGTAGAAAAAGTTAAGTGACCTGTATTAGCTAATTTGATAGCTGTTTCGGCTGTCTCTTTATCGCGCATCTCACCTACTAAGACGATATCAGGATCGTGCCTTAATATTGATCTTATCGCCTGCTCGAAGTTCATCTTATAACCAATCTTTAATTGGCGTGCTCCTTCAATAACGTACTCAACAGGATCCTCGACTGTCAAAACATTTTTGGTTGGATTAATTACTTGATAAAGTGCGGCAACAAGAGTAGTTGATTTTCCCGATCCGGTGGGACCTGTTAATATAATCATCCCCTGCGGTTGTGTAATTGCTTTTACGAATGCCGTATTTGAATATCCTGTTAATCCAAGCTTGCTAAGATCTCTTATAACTTTTCTATCATCGAGGATACGAATTACAATACTTTCAAATTTATTTTTAAGTTCAGTACCAACCATCGGAAGCACCGATACACGGAAACGAATTATATGTCCATCAATTTCACGCTGAATAAAACCATCTTGAGCGCGTTCCCTTTCAAATCTGTCTAATCCTTTCGAGCGGTCTTTTACTACTGCCATTACTGCTTCCGGAAGTGTACCTTCCTGAACATGCCATAAATTCAGTTTGCCATCTGTCCTGAAATGAATTTCTGTTTTATTACCCGGTTTTGGGATTACGTGAATATCACTTACCCCTTTTCTTGTTCCTTCAACTAGTGCAGCTTCAATAAGATTTATAAGAGCAGATTTATTTATTTCAGCATCAAGTTCATCTTCATCCACCGAAGATTCTTCTGCCGCTACCTGTATCTCTTCATTTGCTTCTTGAATCGCTTTTAGATATTCATTCTCTGCCGGGACTATAAGTGCAATTAATTTATCATAATCTTTCTTGCGTAAAAAATTAATTTCATATTTTTTTGCATTAAGAGAGTATGCAATTTTTACGAGTGTTCTATCTGTTGGATCTACTGCGGCAAGAACAAGCTTATCTTTAATCCTATCATCAAATTTATATGGGAGTACGCGATGCTCAAGAAGCATTTTTTTAGTATCCTCGCCCCCTTTATTTAATAGCCCTTTTATTTCTGCTATACGCTCATCGGTGAGTTCCTCGAAGTGTACTATAAGCTCCTTGAATGCATATAATACAGCCACTTCACGGAATATCATATCGTGATCAAACTGAAATTCATCTACTAATATTTGAGCTAAATTTCTTTTTTTTGTTGCCTGGTCGGCTTCTTTAATTTTGAGCGATTCTTCAAGAATTTTGGAATCGATTATCCCTTTCTTTAATAAAAGATAACCAATCTTATCCGACATTTCCATTGCTACGTCTAACATAGTATTTTTCTTCTTATTGAGACATTGGTGATTTTGGACTTATAGTCGCGGTCTCTGCCGATACTAAAGTCAGTCCGATCATTACTACCATGATAATCATAGCAATAAAAACCTGAACCATTTCTATAATATTTTTTAATCTATATACTGTTTCGCTCTCATAATAATTTGCTAACTGCAATGCTGTATTTTTAATCGTTCCTGTCTCCTCGCCTGAATGGAAACGTGAGAGTGCAGTATCCGTGAATACACCGGATGCCTCAAACGATTCCGTAATGCCCATACCTCTTTTTACCATTAATGGTAAAGCAACGTTTTTTATCTGGCTTTCGAAATAAGCATTGCCGCATGCTTCAGATGCAATCCTAATCGGCTCAATACTCTCTGCCGATCCGCTATAAAGAGTATAAAATACACGGCAGAAAACCTCTATTGCTGTTTTATGAATTAATGACCCAATTACCGGAATTTTCATCTGCCATTTATCCACAAAGAGCCTTCCCTGTTTAGTTTTTGCCCAATATACTAATGCAATAGGAGGTGCTATCATCAATATAATAATAATAATAAAGTTGTTCATCAAAAAGTCAGAAATTAATAACGTTGCCTTTGTCATGGGGGGAAGATCGATGTTAAACTTAACGAATAATTTTGCTGTCTCCGGGAAAATATACCCTACATAAAAGAGCACTGCAAGAAATAAAATAAATATAGTTACAAAAGGAGTGATTAACGCGCTTCGTAAATTCTTCTTAAATTCCTGCTGACGTTCTAAAAATTTTGCAGTAGCTTTATAAATCTCAGCCATATTTCCGCTTTTAGATGCAAGACCTAGCATATAAGCAGTAAACTTTCCGAAGACCGATTCATAACGCATAAAAACTGCTTGGCTATCTGTTCCTTTCTTCATCTCGTTATTAATTTGTTTTAAGGTTTCTCTTAAAGTTTTATTCTCCACATCATTAATCATAAGAGTAAGAATCTCACTGAATGGAAGTTTTTGATCGAGAAGTTCTGCGCTGATTTTAACGAATGAGACAATATCTTGAGTTGGTGGTTTTAGATTAAAATCGAACCATTTTCTATTTACCGAAATAACAGTATAACCGAGTTTTCTAAGAGCTGTAGCAACTTCCTCTTTAGAGAAAGCTTTCTGTTCACCTGTAATCGGCTTATCTGTACCTTTCCTTATTTTGTAAAGATAGGCAGATTTTTTCTCTATGCTGATTAATTTTAATTGGTTCTTATCTACTAAACGATGGATTTTATCTTTAGCATCTTTAAACGACATCGAATTAAGAGTTCCGTTTATCGGCTGACCGTTTATTTTAATTGCATTGAATCGTACTTCAATCATAAGAAACCGGTATTGTGTTAAATAAGTTTATAAAAAAAAAGCCGGCAATAATTCACCGGCTTTAATTTAGCAAAAATTATGCTAAAATAATTTTTTAATCTACGTAAATTAATTGTTGATAGTTGTTGATGTAATTGCATTCGGACCAACTATCATCGTTACTTTAACTTTATTGGCCGCCGTGTTACCATTTTCAGTCCCTTCCGCAACTAAAGTAACGGTTTGTGCTGCAACGGTTGGTGCTACGTCAACACTCATATTTGGAGTTCTAACCAATGAGGTAGGTACAGTCCATCCTGTAAATGTATTACCACCACCGCCTAAAGCTGTTGGTTTTCTGTAATATGTCTGTGCTAATGAAGCTAAATTTGTTAGATCTGCTGTTATTGCATCTCTATTAGCTTGAGAACTGCTAGCTGTGAAAACATTGATACCTACTACAACTGCGATACCAACAATGATAACTCCAAGCACGATAAGTAAAAGTTGTTGTTGACCCATGATTCTACTCCTTATAACATGTTATTGATTTTTATTTAGTATTTATTGAGATACTAAAAGTTTATTTAATTACAACTGTTTGAAAACTTCTTGGTAAAACTGTAACTTGAACTTTGACTGAATCATTTCCTGTAACTACTTCATTACCTGTTGCAGTAATAATTACTTGGTCAGCTCCGGTTTCTGCATTAAAATGTCCGTTAGCAGTTAATTTTAATTCACTTGGGATTGTCCAACCTGTAAAAGAACGACCACCACCACCATAAGCCACCGGTTTCATATAATATTGCTGTGCCATCGCCGCCAAATTTACAGATTCATTAATAATGTTATTTCTCTTAGCTTCAATTGCATTTGCTTGGAATAAATTGACTCCAACAACTATCGCTATTCCAACAATAATGATGCCGAGTGCTATTAATAGTAATTGTTGCTGACCCAAGACCTACTCCAATCTTCATAATTTATACATTTCTAACAAAATAGCCACTAGATTGCTTTAATACATTCAAAATGCAAGCCAATTAAAATGTGGTAATTGTTACATATAAAAAATTGAAAAGAGATTGGAAATTAAACTTTTATTTGCAAGATATGTTATAAAATGATGATTCGGTAAAATATACAGGTAAGAAATACACGAGCGGAAATAATTTCCGCTCATTTTGAAACGATTTTTATACTACCTCAACTTGATGTGTAGTTCTTTTAATTGATGTTCATCTACTGTTGATGGTGATTCATCCATTAATGACATACCACTAGAAGTCTTTGGGAATGCAATTACATCTCGAATCGAACTTTCACCCGAGAAGAGCATCGAAAGACGATCAAGACCAAATGCCATTCCACCATGAGGAGGCGCACCGAACTTAAACGCATTCATTAAGAATCCAAACTTCTCTGCCGCTTCTTCATCTGATATGCCTAATGCCTTGAACATCTTCGCCTGAAGTTCTGAATTATGGATTCTTATACTTCCGCCCGCAATCTCATTACCATCAAGAACTAAATCATAAGCACGTGCATAAACACGACCCGGATCAGATTCCATATACTGTTCATCTTCCACTCTCGGAGCAGTAAATGGATGGTGCATTGCATAATAACGCCCCGTCTCTTCATCCCATTCAAATAATGGAAAATCAGTAACCCATAATAACGCCGGTTTTGCATCGTGTTTAATTAATTCTAATCTGCGAGCCATCTCCAAACGTAAATGACCCATTATATTTAATGTTTTCGTTTTCGGCCCGGTAAGCATAAAAAGTAGATCACCGGGTTCGGCATTTAATTTTTCTATAAGTCCCTTTTTCTCATCATCACTTAAGAATTTTGCAATTGGTGCTTCGAGATCATTTTCTTTCACTCGCATCCAAATCAAACCACCCGCACCCTGCTTTTTAGCAAAATCGGTAAGTACATCCAATTGATTTCTTGTATAGTCCCCGCATCCTTTTGCCAATAAGCCCGTAATAATCCCTTTGCTATTAAGAGCATCTTTGAAAACTCTAAACTCTGCATTTGCAAATACATCATTAAGAGTAACCATCTCAAGACCAAATCTAAGATCCGGTTTATCGCTTCCATATCTTTCCATTGCTTCTTCATAAGAAAGGCGCGGCAATGGAAGATCCACATCATACCCTTTTAATTCTTTGAATAACTGCTTCATCAATCCTTCCATAATAACAAATACATCATCGACATCCACGAATGACATTTCAAGGTCTATCTGTGTAAATTCAGGCTGACGATCGGCTCTCAAATCTTCATCTCTAAAACATTTTACTATTTGGAAATATCGATCGAATCCCGATACCATTAATAACTGCTTATATTGCTGTGGTGATTGAGGAAGAGCATAAAACTTACCCTTATGCATTCTGCTCGGGACAATAAAATCACGTGCACCTTCAGGAGTGCTCTTCATTAATACAGGTGTTTCGATTTCAATAAAATCCATCGCGTCGAAATATCTTCTCGTACTCTGATATAATTTATGACGAAGCATCATATTACGCTGCATCTTAGGACGGCGTAAATCCAAATATCTATATTTTAATCTCGTGTCTTCACTTACATCAATGCTCTCTTCAATCGGGAAGGGGGGTGTATCCGCATGATTAAGTATAATTAGCTTATCCACCATTACATCTATATTGCCAGTATCTAATAATGGGTTCTCCGTTCCTTCGGGACGCTTCCTTACGTTACCCTCTATCGAAACGACAAATTCGCTTCTAAGTTTTTTCCCTAATTCATGTGCTTCGAGATTATAATGAGGTTCAAAAACTACCTGCGTAATTCCGTAACGGTCTCTTAAATCTATAAATATCACTCCACCTAAATCTCTACGAATATTCACCCAGCCATTTAATACCACATGACTGCCTATATTTTCTTCGCGCAATGCCCCGCAGGTATGCGTCCTATGATTGAATTTCATCTATTTATACCGCTCCTATTCATTTTTCTATAAGCTTTAAAAATAATCATTATTTAAGGGGTTTACAACAATAACAATTTTTTCAACTCTATTTCTATTAAGAAATATCTATTTCGGCTAATATTTACAGGTAAAAATGTAAGGTGAATTTATTATTTTAGTTAATTATATAAAAATGAGTATGCGAAATGAATATTATTGTCGATGAAAATATCAATTTTGGAAAGGAAGCCTTTTCTACACTTGGAGATGTAACTCTCGTGCCCGGAAGAAAATTAACTGATGAAATGATAAAATCCGGAGATGCTCTTATTGTCCGCTCCATTACCAAAGTAAATAAAGAGTTATTAAAAGGAAGCAATATAAAATTCGTAGGCACGGCTACTATCGGGACGGATCATATAGATAAAAATTATCTCGCCGAAAATAATATTGCATTCGCCGATGCAGCGGGCTGTAATTCGCAATCGGTTACAGAATATGTACTCGCTTCCATATCGCATATATATAATAAGAATGGACTATCCCTTTCGGGCAAAAGTATAGGTATCATTGGCGTGGGAAATATTGGCAGTAAAGTTGCCCGGCTTTTTACTTCACTTGGTTTAAAGGTTGTAAAGAACGATCCTCCTCTTCAGAGAAAATCTGGAAGAAATGAATACTCATCAATAGAAGAATCACTAGCCTGCGATATTATCACTTGCCACGTACCGCTCAATTTTTCGGGTGAAGATAAGACTTATCACTTAATAGATGAAGCTCGTTTATCACAATTAAAACCGGGGACTTTACTAATTAATTCATCACGCGGACCGGTGGTTGATAATAATGCTCTTATAAATCGTCTGCAAAAGAAGAAAGATATTTTTACTGTTCTTGATGTATGGGAGACAGAACCAAATATTAATACCGATTTAATGAAAATGACCGACCTCGCTTCTGCACATATAGCGGGCTATTCTTATGAAGGAAAAGTAAACGGAACAACAATTATTTATAATAAACTCTGCCAATTCCTTGGAGTAGAACCCGTTTATAAAGTTCCCGAAAATCCGGTAGGTGATAATATAATTAAACTCACAGGCAATGAAACATTCGAGGAGAAGATCGAAAAGATAATTACCAAATCGTATAATATAACGGTGGATGACAAAAATTTAAGAAACACTCCCGAAAGGTTCGACCAACTCCGTAAAGAGTATCGCATCCGCCGAGAGCTTTCTAATTATATAATTAAACAGGCTGACAAAGAGATCACTATCTCTGAGATTATATAGATACTGCTCAAATAATAGAAAAATCTATATTTGAAAAATTGGTGAATTGAATATGTAGGAGTGGCTGACTCCTCACTCTTACAAAATCTTCTAAAAAATTACTTACACATTCTACTAATCATATTGTTTTGCTGATTATTGTATAACAATCTCAAAATTATTCACACGCCCTTGCAATACTCCCCATTGAGCGGAGTAGTTTTAAGTTGCAACATATTTCACTTCGCTAGATTTGTATCTATTTCATATAGATCATTTTGTTAGTGAATCTTTTTCCCCCAGTTTCAAGAGTGTAGAAATATATTCCACTCGATAAATTCTCTGCATTGAAACTAATGTTATATGATCCTGTGGATTTTTGTTCGTTAACTAACTCCGCTACTTCATTTCCCAAAATATCATAGACCCGCAGACTCACAAATCCCTCTCTCGGAATTGTATAATTTATTGTAGTCGCCGGATTGAATGGGTTCGGATAATTCTGCTTAAGCACAAATTCCGATGGAACTACTTCATTTTCATCTTCAACAGAGGTAATCTCATTTACTGCCGCAATATTACCAAACGCAGCCACAGCCAATCGCACACCCTTAAATAAATAATCAGTATTAAGAACATTCATATCATCAAACATAGAATGATAATATGGATTAAATTCACGATAACCATTTATCGGAGTAAAATTTTCCATCATTGTAATGGCAGAATAATTATAACTCCAAAAAGAAGCATGATCGCTTCTAGTAGTACCAGGATCAATAATATATGGCTTTAGCCCAATACCATATTCGTAATTTGCATCCCAAACCTGATTGGCAACTATATTGGAATGTGCATAATTACGAGTGTGTACCTCCAATAACCCATCTTTATTTGCATCATAACCGATCATATCAATATTAATTACAGCGAGGAGCGAATCACCGCGCTCGCGTGCAAGCCGGGCATAATATTTACTTCCAAGAAGTCCCTGCTCTTCATTATCCCAAAGAGCGAAGACTAAACTATAGCGAGTTTTGGCATCCTTAAAAACACGTGCCGCTTCCAATACCGCCGCTGTACCCGAAGCATTATCATCTGCTCCCGGAGCGACTACATCGGGCATACTATCGAAATGAGCCGAGATCATTACCTGAATGCGAGGCAGCTCCGTGCCATTAACCAACGCATAAACATTCTCTCCATCAATTACTCCGAATTTTTGCGAATAAACATTATAACCGAGATTACGCAATTTTCTTTTTATATATTCCCCGGCGGCTTTATTTCCGTCATCATAAGAATTTCTCGATTTAATTTTATACTCACCCGCTCCATACCAAAATGATGTATGACCCGTGAGCACATTCATAGTTGCTAAGATAGAATCTTTATTAACACGATTGACTAACTCCGCTACAAGCGGATCTTGAGCCGCAACCGATGAGCTGACTAAAATAGCCAGCAGAAATATATATAGTAATTTCTTTTTCATATTTAACCAATAATTATTTTTTTGTTACTTTATTTTAATAACTTTATCAATTAAAAATAATGAAAAAATTTTTACCCTTTAAATGATAAAGACATCCTTAATAATTGCAGTATATAATAACAAAAAATATCTTGAATTAGTATTTGCCGGATTGGAAAGGCAGACATTCAAAGATTTCGAAATTATTATTGCAGATGACGGTTCTAATTCCAAACTTATTGATTTCATTAATAAGTATAGGATTACAAGTGATTTTACTATTAAACATGTCTGGCATGAAGACAAAGGATTTAGAAAAAATAAAATCCTTAATGAAGCAATTAGGCATTCAGATGCGGAACATATTGTAATTATTGATGGGGACTGCGTCCCACATCGAGAATTTATGAAAGAGCATTATCTATCCCGCATTGAAGGCATCTGTTTCACGGGCAGGAGAATAAATCTTTCTGAAAAATTCACTTCACTTTTAACTCCCTCAAATGTTAGTGCCGGATTTATAGAAAAAAATCTTCCTCGATTATTTTTAGATACCGTCTTCGGAAAATCTAATTATGTGGAAAAAGGAATTTATATAAAATCCTATTACCTACGAGTTCTATTAAATACAAAGAAACGCGGCTTGCTTGGTTGTAATTTTTCTTTAATGAAAACAGATATATTAGATATTAATGGATTCGATGAACGTTATGAAGCACCTTCGATCGGCGAAGATAGCGATCTTCAATTTCGATTAGAACTGAACGGTGTAAGAATTGAATCACTAAATCATATAACTGTGCAGTATCATCTCTATCATAAACTTCAAGAACGCCCTCAGACTAATTTAGACCTCTTTGAGCAGGTCAAAAAAGAAAAAACCGCTTATACCAAATACGGAATCGAAAAAAAATAATTTAATATTTGATTTTGTAGTTCCACTTACCTTATATTTTGAGTCATATTTTTATAATTTCCTAAATAATTAAGAGTAATTATGCTAGATGACTTAGATATTAAGATTCTTAAACGACTTCAAGAATCAGGCAGAACAAAAAGAAGTGCAATGGCAGAAGAAGTCGGTCTGTCTCTCCCCTCGTTAAGCGAGCGATTAAGAAAACTCCAAGACAATAACGTAATCGATGGCTATTACACAAAACTTAACCGCGATATCTTCGGACTCGATATTATGGTGCTTATCACCGTTGTAATGGATTCATCAAAAAATTACGAAAAGCTAACCGATCATGTAAAAAAAACTCCCGAAATTTTGGAATGCTATTCGATACTCGGAGAGGGTTCGCATACACTTAAAGCTGTGGTGAAAAACACTTCTGAACTTGAAAAACTTCTTTCCAAGATTCAATCCTGGGCTGGAGTTAATCGCACAATAACCAATTTTGTTTTATCAACAATCAAAGAGACAACAAGTTTAAACATATAACAAAGGAGAACAGATGGCTTCCGGTAATGCTTCAATCGACAAAATACTCAATTTTGTAAAAACAAATAAGATACAATTTGTAGATTATAAATTCATGGATTTCCCCGGGCAGTGGCAGCATTTCACAGTTCCCGTATCACAATTCTCAGCAGATTCATTCGTGAATGGTTACGGCTTTGATGGATCCTCCCTACGCGGCTGGAAAAGAATTAATGAAAGCGATATGCTAATAATTCCTGATCCCGGAACAATGTTTTTTGATCCATTCATTGCAGCCCCTACAATCAGTTTAATTTGTGATGTATATGAGCCGGCTACAAAAGAGAAATATTCTCGCTGCCCTCGTAACATTGCTCAAAAAGCTGATGCTTTTTTGAAATCTACCGGATTGGCTGATATGGCATACTTCGGTCCAGAAGCAGAATTTTTTATTTTCGATGATGTTCAGTTTGATTCATCACCGAACTCCGCATTTTATCATTTAGATTCTATTGAAGGGAAATGGAATTCCGGTAGAGACGAAGGTCCGAACCTTGGTTATAAACCTCGTTACAAAGAAGGATACTTCCCGGTTCCTCCTACTGATTCATTGATGGATTTAAGAAATGAGATGGTTCTTAATCTTCAAAACGTTGGTATCGAAGTGGAAGCTCAGCATCATGAAGTCGCAAGTGGCGGGCAATGCGAAATTGATCTTAAATTTGCTCCATTACTTCAGGCAGCAGATCAACTACTAATGTTCAAATATATTGTCAAGAATACTGCTAAAATGAATAATAAAACTGTTACCTATATGCCTAAACCGATATTCGGAGATAACGGAAGCGGTATGCACGTGCATTCAAGTCTTTGGAAAAAAGGGAAACCACTTTTTGCAGGCGGCGGATATGCAGGTTTAAGCGAAATGGCTCTTTATTTTATTGGTGGTTTATTGGCTCATGCGCCATCTTTACTTGCATTCACTAATCCAACAACTAATTCATATAAACGATTAGTCCCTGGATATGAAGCACCGGTTAATCTTGCTTATTCGCAAAGAAATAGAAGTGCTTCGATACGCATCCCAATGTATTCTAATAGTCCGAAATCAAAGAGAGTAGAATTTAGATGTCCCGATCCATCGGCAAATCCATATCTTGCATTCTCGGCGATTTTAATGGCAGGCATCGATGGAATAGTAAATAGAATTGAACCAGGCGAACCGCTTGATAAAGATATTTATGATATGTCGCCCGAGGAATTGAAAGACGTAC
Organism: Melioribacteraceae bacterium; assembly: GCA_023230485.1. Taxonomy (GTDB): domain Bacteria; phylum Bacteroidota; class Ignavibacteria; order Ignavibacteriales; family Melioribacteraceae; genus BRH-c32. The sequence goes on along the minus strand of JALNXG010000009.1, from coordinate 21,211 downwards.
CATCGACACCGGAATCATTGGGAGCGGCTCTTAAAGCTCTCGCCGATGACCATGAATATTTATTGAAGGGTGATGTCTTCACCGAGGACGTAATTCATACATGGATAAATTATAAGATAGATAAAGAGATCAAGCCAATGGCACTGCGTCCAACTCCGCATGAGTTTGAACTCTATTATGATGTATAAACTTTTGTGAATTGTTGTTTGATTGTGCAACTCCTAATACCCGTCTCTTACTAAGAGGCGGTTTTTTTTTTCTCTTAACTCATCATTTAACAATAAACGTGAGTCATCGTTTGCGATTGTTAGTGTTAAACGCTAACTATTGCAAATGAAAACTTATTTTGTTACAACACGATCTCTTGTGTGCGGAAGGGGCGCGGGAATTGACTTTTTAATCCTTCACCTGTAAACACTCCGCAACCGATTATATATCCATTATATTTTACTATTACCTGCCCCGGTGTGCCTGATAATCTTTTTATCACTCCCCCCTTCAAATAAATATCGATCATCGCTTTATCATCTAATTCGATAATATTCTTTGTGGCGTACTTACCTATCACCTGCGAAGCGAGAGAATTTAATTGTAAAATATTATTTTTTATTACCGAACCAAACTTAGCCCCCACTCTTACAAAGAGATCTAAATCATCACTCTCCCATTCGGCATTAATAAAATAAATATCATCCCTACCCATCAGATAATTATATTGCTCGAAGACATCGGTTTCGAATCCGTAATAATCGGCTAATTTTAATAAGTAATTATTTATATCACGGTTCTTCCAATTTATCAATCGATTTTTTGTTTTATGAAATGAATTTTTTTTCATCGATTCGGTTTCGCCAATCTTGCGAAGTTTTGAAACGAAAAATCCTTCTGAATTAATTTCCCATGGAACAATGCGATGAGTCTTTGAGAGTTCTTCACTAAGCAACTCGCCATTATATTTCGTTAGTCCGGGCATTGATTTTACAGGGAGCTTGAACTCAACCAACTCAACAGGATAATTTTTCATAAATCGGTGAAGCATATATTCATTTTCTTCGAGTGTGAGAGTGCAAGTGGAATAAACAATCTCCCCCCCTTCTTTAAGCATCTTAACCGCACTTACCAATAAGCGCATCTGCGTTTCGACAATCTTTTCGACCTTCTGAATATTCCACCAATTGCTTACTTCGCCCCGCTTTTGTAAAATTCCGAGCGCACTACACGGAGCATCAACTAGTATCTTATCAAAGTAATTAGAAAAACTTTTACTTAATTCTTCCCCTTTGGATTTCAGTACTCCTGCATTGATCAAACTCATTTTATCGATATTAAATACTAGACTTTTTAGTCGATCGGCGGAAATTTCATTAGCATATAAAGTTCCACGATTATTCATAAGCTCTGCTATCTGTGTTGTTTTGCTACCGGGTGCTGCACATAGGTCTAATATTTTTTCATCCGGATGCGGGTCTAATACCAATGGCGGCAACATCGAAGAAAGACTTTGCAAATAATATTTTCCAAGAATAAACTCTAATGTTTTACCTGCAATTCTCTTTTCATCTTTTACGATGTAAGCATTATCTATCGAGGGTACTTCTTCTAAAATGACACCTTGAGCGGCAAGGTTTTTTATTACTCTATCTTTATCTTCTATCAAACTTGAGAGACGGAGATATTGCACTCCATCGCTCATATAATATTCTTTATATTTCTTTAGAAATTCAGAGCCGAGATTTTCTTCAATATAATTCTCAATATTTTCGCTAAAACTTATTGACTGCACTATTAATATCGGCTAAGACTTAAGGAATTAAAAATATGATTCGAAATAGAATTGAATTTTTTTGATTCAGGGAATTTCTCTTTAAATTCTTTTTCCATCATCTGAAGGAATCCATCTACATGCTTTTCGTAATCGCGAACCACTTCATTAATCTGTTTATGGTCAAGTGGAATTTGCAATTCCTTTGGGCGATACATGCTCGCATAAAGAAAATATTTAGCTTTACTGAAATCATCAGTTTGCAAAACAGGATTGCCATCCGAATCAATAATTTCATAGCTCCCGAACAGTTCGGGTCCGAGGACAAGAATTTTACCGGGCAATAATTTTGTTTCTGAACTAATACCTTCTAAAAATTGATCTGGAAATTTTTTGAGATTTCCTCTTATCTCTTTTAACCAATACTCGGTAAAATTTTTTTCAGTCATTACTTTTCTTCTCCGGGGTCTCCACCCAATCTGCAATAAAAATATTTGTATCGCGTGATTGTTTTCTATCAGCGCGGCGATTAGAACAAAATACTAATTTTGTACCATCATAAGAGAACATCGGGAATGCGTCAAAAGTGCCTGAATTTGTAATCTGTTCTAAACCTGTTCCATCTAAATTAATCATAAAGATATCAAAGATTCTGCCTCCTTGATTCTGCGAATGATGATTGGAACAGAATAATACTTTTTCACCACTTGGATGAAAGAATGGAGCCCAGTTTGCTCCGGGAAGATTTGTAACTTGTTTTACATTTTTGCCATCAATATCAGCAACGAAAATATTTAGTTCTTTTGGTTCTACTAAATTTTGTTTTACCAAATCTTTATAAGTAATGGCTTCATCACCTTTGGGTCTCGAAGCTCGCCAAACTATTTTTTTAGAATCACGCGAAAAGAATGCACCGCCATCATATCCGAGCGTGTTCGTAAGCTGAAGCATATCTCCAGTTGCAATTTCATATCTCCAAAGTTCAAGATCACCGGAACGTGTGGAAGTGAAAATGATATATCTTCCGTCAGGCGATACTGTTGCTTCGGCATCATAACCCGGTCCGCCGATAAGCAATTGGGGCTCTGACGCAGCTCCCGTTACATATATATCAAAGCTGTCATAAATCTGCCAGACGTATCTCCCGCCTGAAAACATTAATACTTCGGGACAGTTATGATCTGCTTTATGAGTGGAAGCATAAACTATTCTCCCATCGGGCAGATAGTAAGAACATGTTGTTCTACCGTATCCGGTGGACTGCAATTTATATTCTAATTCATCTTTTTCGAGATCGAGACTAAATATCTGATCGCAATCTTGAGAATTAATTTTCTTCCAATCACTTTGGAAAACTAATGACTTATCATCACGACTAAAATATGCTTCCGCATTATTTCCGCCGAATGTAAGTTGCCGAATATTTTTTAGGTGAGTTTCGCCCGGAAACTGTAATGAATCTGACTGAGCATTTATATTGTAAAACATTATTATACTAACAACAACGAATAACTTCCTCACTTTACTTCCTTTCTGAATGCTAATAAATAAATTCCTAAAATTATTAGTGGAATGCTGAGAATCTGTCCCATATTTAAACTCATTGAATTTTCAAATAATGATTGATTCTCTTTAATAAACTCTACAAAGAAACGGAATCCGAAAATGCCGATTAAAAATTCACCAAATAAAAATCCATCTCTAATATTCTCTTGCTTCTTTTTGTATTGAAAAAACAAAACGATAAAAATAATTAAGTATGCAATTGCTTCATAGAGCTGTGCAGGATGGCGTGGCACATTATCGATTGATGTAAATACGAATCCCCAAGGCAAATCTGTGGGCTTTCCTACAATCTCAGAATTAAATAAATTTCCCAATCTAATAAAAAATGCTGCTAATGCCACTGTAATTACTATCCGATCCATAACCCAGAGAAATGTAAATTTCGGTTTCTTCTTAACAAAAAGGTAAATTGCCGTAAGAATACCAATTGCCGCACCATGACTTGCCAATCCCCCTTTCCATACCATTAATATTTCCAATGGATGAGTGAGATAATATTCGGGATTATAGAAAAGACAATGCCCAAGACGTGCACCGATTATCGTTCCTAAAATCATATACCATACTAAATCATTTAAGTCATCTTCAGATCTTTTTTCTATCTTAAATATCCACGAGAAAATTTGATATCCTACAATAAACGACATCGCAAAAAGTAATCCATACCATCTGACATGAATTGGCCCGAGCGAAATAATTTCTGGACTAACACTCCAAGTAATCAATTGAATCCTTTATTTGTTAGTTAATTTTAAGTACAAATTAGATAATAAAAACGCAAAAACCGATAAAATAATAGTAGCCGCGCCCGCCGCCAAATTAAAATAATATGCAGTAAATAAACCTGCAATAGTAAGTACCATTCCAACTGCAATCGAAAGGAGCATCATATTACGAAGGTTTGTAATATAACGCTGACTAATAGAAGCGGGAATCGATAAAAGAGCGACCACCAAAATTATTCCTACCAATTTAATAAGTACAACAGTTGTAAGCGCAATAATAATTAATAATAATAGATAAAGGTTATCAACAGGCAAACCGATGACTCTTGCATATTCTTCATCAAATGTAATTGCTTGAAACTCTTTGAAATAAATTGCTGTGATAGAGACAATGCCTATATCAAGCAAAAGCATCATATAAAGTTCTTCCCTTGGTACAGTAAGAATATTACCAAATAGATAGCTCGATAAATTTTGTGTATAGCCCGGAGTCATAGATGTAAATAATATTCCAAGCGCCATTCCGAATGCCCACATTATTCCGATTAATACATCTTCATTATTAGATGCATTATTTCTCAATTTAGAAATTATAAACGCAGCTATTAAACTAAATGCGATAGCGCCAAGCATCGGATCGAATCCGAGAAGTATTCCAAGCCCTATTCCACCATAAGCTGTATGCGATATTCCGCCACTTATAAAAATAATTCTCTTAACAACTACATAGCTGCCAACAATACCAAATGCAATGCTTGCAAGTATACTTGCAATTATCGCATTAATCATAAAATCATATTGAAATATTTCAGGAATCATGATGCTCTTCCAAAACTCTATGCGGAACTCCGTGAGCTATTAAATCTATCGGACAGCGATATGACTTATCAATCATCTCTTTGGTTAAATCTTTGGAATCATGATATATAAATGTTTTATTCAGACAGCCGATTTTCTTTACATATTTAGATATTGCACCAATATCATGCGAAATAATTATAACAGTAATTTCTTTATTAAGGTTTTGAAGCAGATCATAAAACAGCACACCTGTATTTGAATCAATGCTTGCTGTAGGTTCATCGAGCAGCAATAGTTTCGGTTCTGAGGCAAGCGCACGCGCTATTAATACACGCTGTTTCTCTCCACCGGATAAATTCCCGATTAATTTTTCACTTAGATTAAGAAGGTTTACTTTTTCGAGTGATTGCTTAACAACCTCTTCATCTGTTTTATTAAAGCTCTTCTTCCCCCCTTTAACTGCCATTCTCCCCATGAGTACAACATTATGAACTGAGATCGGATAAGTCATATCGAAAGTAGAAAATTGTGGTACATATCCAATATGCTTTGAAGCAGTTTCAGGGGACTCGCCGAATACTTTCACTTCTCCTTTGAACGGTTTTATTAAACCGAGAAGTGTTTTAATAAGAGTAGTCTTCCCACCGCCATTCGGTCCAATAATACCAAGAAATTCCTTATCGGCAATTTTAAAAGTTATATCCTCTAAAACTACTGCATTACCGAGACGTACATATACATTTTTAAATTCTACAGGTGTAATCAATTTTCACTTCTCTTTAATTTTTCAGCAATATCATATAAATTTTTTATAAAGTCAGTAGGTACAGGGTCAATAAATTCTATTTTTGCACCTATCTCATCAGCAATTGTTTTGGCAGGTGATGAATCAAACTGTTTCTCCATAAAAACAGTTTTTATTTTTAATACTCTTGCTTTATCAATTAGTTTAGCAATGTCAGAAGCTTTAGGATTGTTTCCGTCTTTCTCAATTGCAATCTCTTCTAACCCATAATCATTAGCAAAATAACCCCATGCTGGATGATATACAAGCATTGCTTTATTTTCCATTTGCTCGACAATATTTTTTATAAAATTATCTGCAGAATCAAGCTGCGTAATAAATTTACTTTTATTAGTTAAAAAATATTCTTTCTCTTCCGGCATCTTTGAAACAAGATAATCACAAATGTTTTCTGAAATAATTCTTACTTCTTTAATGCCAAGCCATACGTGCGGATTATTGTCGATAATTTTAATACCTTTCGATAGATCTATAAGAGCAAAATTCTTATTTTCCGATTTAATTTTATTTGTTAATGAATTTTCAAATCCCAAGATAGAGCTCGTTAAAAGGTAAGCGTCAGATTTACCCAATTCAATTAATTTGAGTGGTTCGGGTTCATAACTTTCGGGAGATGCCCCGGGTGGAACTAATGTATTGACTTCTACAAATTTTCCGCCAATGCGATTTACAAAATCAGCATAAGGCAAAATCGTTACAGATACTTTTAGCTTACTATTAGCCGTCTGAATTTTCTCTTCTTTCTTACATCCCGACAAACTCAATACACAAACTATAAGAAAAATAATTTTTCTGTTCATAATTAGTCCTTCCAAATAAAATCGAATAAAAGATAAGATGCTGTTCCCATTATTACGTCATAACTTATGAGCACCGCAATTTCCACAAATGCTTTTTCAACTGAATCGCCATCCATCGCAAATTTCGTTAATTCTAAAAGAGTCAATATTAATGGGAGTAGAATCGGGAAAGATAGTACAGGATAGAGTGTTCCCTTACTACTTGCCTTCGAAATAATTGCTGCAATTATTGTTGATGAAATCGCTATACCTATATTGCCGAAAAAAAACGAAATTAAAAAGAGCGAATAATTTTGTACAGTGAACGATTCAAAAAGCAGGATGAATAAAATCGTAATCGCAATATTCATCAAAAAAACGAGTAGCAAATTAAATGTAAGCTTACCTGAAAAAATTGTAGAAGGCGAAGCAACAAGTTGAAGAGTCATTGTCGTACCTCTTTCTTCTTCCGAAACAAAAGCTCGAGATAGACCAGACATAGCAGAAAAGAAAATTACAACCCACAGCAAACCACCTGTTAAGTATGGGGTAATTTTTTCAGAACCGATTGAAAACAGAATCACACTTATCGTAACAAGTATAAACATCGCAAGCGCATTGATTGCGTAGCGCGTTCTTAATTCCGACTGCCAATCTTTATTAAATAATGCAAGTGGCTTCATTAATTTACTTTTTTATAATTAATTAAATCTATTGTTGAATCACACTGCTTTAAGTCTTCTATCTCATTTGAAGCAACTATAATTAACTTCCCTTTTTCTTTCTCTTCTTTAATCAATTTATAAACTTTTTCTTTTCCCTCAACATCTAAGTTGGAAGTCGGTTCATCAAAAATCAGTAGCTCGGGATTATGAACTAATGCGAATACAAATTTTAATCTCTGCTTCATTCCCGATGAATATTCTTTTACCAAATCAAATTTTCTTTCCTTAAGATTGACTTCATCAAACAGATATGTAACGTAATCGTAGTCAATTTTTAATCCTCGTATTTTCATTACCTGTTCGATATTTTCTAAACCGCTAAACTCATCATACATAACAAGATAAGGAGAAACAAAACCAAGATGATTATGAAGTTTTTCTTCAATAATATCGAGCTCATCAAGTGAATGTATAACCTTTCCCTTTGTAGGGGAGATTAATCCGCTTATTAATTTTACGAATGTAGATTTACCCGAGCCATTCGGACCTGAGACCCCATAAACCAAACCGGAATTTAATTCAATATTTATTCCATCGAATATTAGTCTTCTTCCGAAGACCTTACGAAGACTTTCGATTTTTATTTTATAATCAATCATTGAGGATTACAAACTTTCCGTTTTTAGTGTTGTCGCCTGATTTGGCGATATAAAGATAAATTCCCGAGGCAAGCTTTCCAAAATTATTATTAATCGGTATCCATTGGATAACTGACATATTATTTACGTTTCTTCTTACAACTCCATTAAAAACAAGGTTCATGGCTATATCATAAACACTTAATTCCATATCAAAATTATCAGAATCGGGAGCCGGTAAATATAATACATTATACTTAGAATAATTGAATGGCTGTGGGAACGCATAATCCTTTTTCTCTGCCATTATCGATTTATCAATTATCACATCATTTAATATTTCTGATTCATAAAGCATATTTTTATTTGAACTTTGTAATAATGAATAATATCCGCTTGCTACCTTTTTACTATTCATAAATGATTCAGGAGATAGAGTATAATTATAATCGATACTCATTTGTGTTTGGGCAATACTGCTTTCTATATCGCTATTAGTAACAAGTAAAACAAATTCATTTTCATTTTTAAATAGACAGTAATTATTCGAAATCGGTTTACTGCTTATAGTTACAGTCTGCGTACTTCTCGAAAAATCAATCGTCATTCCGGGTTTCATAGTAGATGGGTAGAACTCGGCTTCCTCATATCCATAGCCTTTTTGTGCTCTGCTATTTGTAAAATAATTCCAGAGTCCGAAGAGATTAAATTCTGTATCGAGGCGCGAGCCTCCAATTTCTATTGCAGCATTAATAGAACTTATTGCTCTTTTCGATACCATATTTTCCCAGATCGTTTTAATAATTCCTATTCCAAATCGATCTTTTAAAAATATATTTAATAGAGCAAGATTATATCCATTATAGGTATTTATTGCTTTAGATGTATTTCTAAAATAGGAATCAATATAATGATAATAATCATTCACGTCATCGAATACAAATTCTTCCATAGCAGTCGAAGTAGCTTCAAAATAATAATTATCCTCTGCTCGATAGATATAATTACCTATTTGGATTGCATGATGAAATTCATGTGCAATAGTAGCTCTAGCCGCGTCAAGACCTTTTGTAGCATAATTAGAAAAATCGTTTTCAATTATCGTATAACTTTTAAATGTATTCTCTGTGATATTATCTTCAAATTCGGTATAACCATAAACTCCGCCCGATAAATTCTCTATATATATATCATAAAGGTCATCGCCGCCTCTTCCATCATCGGTCGGTGGAGCAGGGAATTTTAATACATTTATTTCATAATCATAAGCTGAATCGGCAGCTAATGCAAATTTATTGATATCATATCCGGGTGTTTCATTTCCTGATTTATTAAAATGAATTCTAAAAAATCCTCTTGGAGTTACGAAACTTGTATCGCGCACAGGACGCTCTGAGGCCGCTTTTAATATCGTCTTTTCTTTTGGAGTGAATGAATCGAAATGAGTTCTTATATATCCGGCTAAAGCAAATCCGCATTTTGCCGAATCAAAATCAGTTGACTGAATTTGTGTACCAGAAGGAATTTTGTTCTTCAGTTTTAGGTAAGAAGCTATCATCTCACTCTCTTCTTGAGAGAATGCAACTGCGTTTGTTATTAAAATGAAAATCAATATTTTTTTTATCATAATTCCTTGAATGAAACTGAATTTGTACCGAAGATATTATATACTAAATATGTATTTCTACTATTCAACTGATTGAGAGTAAATTTGTAATCTTCTTTCGTTTTAAAGATCGAAATTCGTTTACTCATTTGCCAATCTTTATTATATGCAAATTTAACTATTTCTCCATCAAAAATATTTTTTAAAAACATCGAAAGCACATTACGCTTAAGATCGAAATCGAGAAAAAGTCCCGCCCCATCAATAGTGAAATTTGGTAAATTAATTTCAGTGTTACCTCTGCCTGATGTTAATGCAATATTACAATTTTTATCATTAACAAAAGCTACTGCCGCCGTATAAGTCCTATTGTAATCCGCTCTAAAAATTGAAAGATAGATTTTATCTTCAGGATTTTCTTCAACTGTTTTAATTAAAGTCTTTTCATATTTGCTATTTTGGTAGCTGTATCTCACGAAATTGTATTTCTGTTTCTTCTTATTCACAGAAAATATTTCTAAGCGTGTTAAAGGATTAAAGCGTGCAGTAACAGCATTTACATCTATGTTTTCGCTCCCGGTTGAGACATATCTAAAATTCCTAAATTGAAATTCAGATTTAACTAATACGCCGCTTACAATACCGAGCACATAAACAGATTGATAATCTTTCGACATATCTCTCGAAATAAATAGATCCCTAATTGGGATCGAAGTATAAATTATTTTTCTTTCGGTCTTACCTTTACGAAAATTAATCTTTAGAATTTCTATCTCTCTTCCGCCATCGCTATAAAAATAAAATGTTTTTGAAGTAGAGTGCAGATCGTCGCATTTAATCTTAGTATGACTCGAAGCAGTTAAAAACTCATTATACTCATTTGGTATTCCCGATAAATCAGATAAAATAGTAATTGCCTTCTGTTTCGTTTTATCATAGATCATCAAATCGCTATACCGATCATTACTATAATTAAAGAAACAAAGTTTATCGGGATTGATTCCAAAAGAAATATTAAATTCTTTCTTCATAGATTTTATTGACGAATAATTAAATATCATCCCCTGCCCGCTTAATGCTGAAAGATTATTCCCGCGTCTATCAATAAAACTTTCCAAGTTAATTACATTTTCTTTTGATAAATATTCAATTGGGGGAAAGTATTTTCCGCCATTATCCGAAAATATTAAATACATTGAACCGCTCGAATCCAAATAAGCAAAATCATTATACCCATTGGAATTAAAATCAGCTACAATGAATTTCTCCGGAGATGTTTTTGTTGTTATAAAAATCTTTTTCTCGAACGAAGAAACAGAATCTCCTTTTAATATCTCAAATCCATTGTCATTAGATGCAATTAATTCAGTAAAGTTGTCAAAATCGATATCTTCCGAAATAAAATTATTAACTGCATACGATAACGATTTAGAACGATATTCATAATAATTTCCTGTACCGTCATTGTAGAAAAATGTTAGGTTTCTTCTCTTAGAATCTAATGCGGCAATATCAGGATAACCATCATAATCCAGATCAATGAATAGTGCTTTAAAAAAAGTTCGATCACTAATTTCTTGATTAAGTACAATTCTATTACGAATTAATTTATATGTCCGGAGACCATTTTCCAAAATCCCCGAAGTAAGAATCTCGGATACTCCATCATCATCAATATCCGCCGCATCTATAAAATTAGGAAATGATTCTATTTTGAGAGTCGTCCTTAAATTTATTGAACCGGATTTATTAAACGAAGCAATTCCAAGTACTCTGCTTTTTCGTGAAACAAAATAATAACTTCGGCTCTTCTCATTTGCATTAAACGGTATTATTGCGCTTATTTGATATGGGGAATAGCGTGAAGATATTTTTTGATTTGTATTTGATGAACTGCCTTCAATTGCGCTATATTTATTGCTTCCGGAATCAAAGACTATTAAATCACGATAGCCATCAAGATTGTAATCTAGATTGAATAATTTACCCGAGAGAATTTTGGAATCTGCTTTACTTAAATTAACAAATCCATTAAGAGGAACTTGTGCCGAAAGGAGTGAATTTAATAGAACAAAAAATGCGAAAAGTTTAGATTTTACCCCGTGTCGAAAGTCGATTTTCTCTTCTTTTAAGAGCTTCTTCATATCTTCTCTTTTCATCATCACTTTCCGGTATGATTTCAAATGTTTTAACGGGTTTTCTTTCTTCATCTAAACTTACAAAAGTTAAATATGCCGTGTTGCTATGAAATTTAGTTCCTTCTATATGGGATTCGCCAAAAACTTTCACTCCTACTTCCATCGAAGTTCTAAAAACTCTATTAACTGAAGCATACAAAGTTACTACTTGCCCGAGTTTAATGGGATGATGAAAATCAATTTTATCAACCGAAGCGGTAACGCAAATTCTTTGTGAATGTTTTGCCGCAGAAAGTGCAGCGCATATATCGATCCAATGCATCAACTGCCCACCAAGCAAATTACCAAGCTGATTAGTATGATTCGGCAGTACAAGCTCAGTCATTATTAAAATAGAATCTGCAACCTTTTTGATTCTGTTATCCAATTAATTTTCCTTTGTAAGCTCTGCTTCGATATCTCTCAATTTCCCTGCGTTTTCATTTTCATTATAACGATTAAGAAAAATACTGATATCAGCAATGGCTTCTTTTTTCATCTCTCTTTTTAATTCTAATTGAATCTTATTATATAATGCAATCGGAGCAAATTTTGTATCGTGATAAATTTCGGCAACATTTTGATAATATTTAATTGCGGCTTTATCATATTCCATACGTTCATAAATGAGTGCGGCTCTATATTCTTTTTCAGCAAGCTTTTCCGTCAGTTCCACAATTTTTCGTGAAGCTTCTTCCACTTTTGTATTTGCAGGAAAGAAATCTATAAATGCCTGAAACTCTTCAATCGATTTTTTTGTGTATGCTTGATCTAATTGATATGGTGGTGATAATTGATAGTACGATTCAGCAAGCATAAACTGAGCATCAGCCACGAATGGACTTGCGGGAATATTCCTGATTAATTTGCTATATTCATAAGCGGCAAGAAGAAATTGCTCTCTTTTGAAATATGTCATACCAAGATAATATTGTGCGTCATCACTTACAGCGCTGCCCGGGAATTGAAGAACCAATGCTTGAAATTCCTGCACTGCCTTTTCATAATCTTCGTTGTTATATAATTCCATTGTGTAATTATAAAACTCTTCGGAATTAAATTGGCTTGTATCCACTGTCGATGAACAGTTCCATAGCATTAGTGCGGCTATCGGTATTAATAATAATTTTTTAGTCATATTTTAAGTTAAATTTTAAGTAAGATTTAAATATAAACAATTTTTAATTGCTTCTCACGGTAAAAAGGAGAATTATTACTATCCCTATACTTCCAACAGCTAGAATGGGTTCCAATAAATTTGAAAATATAGGTGCTGCGGGAAGATTATTTCTAATCGGAAATGAACCTGATTTCTCAAATTCCGATGCTTCATCATATAAAAGAGTGTCTTCCTTTATTGCATTATAAGTTATCGATGCGAGCAGTATATCTTTCTTGTTGAGCGTTTGTACTGTTTTAACCGACATACTTCTTGTAATCAAAAGGTCTCCGAAAAAACTTTCTTTTTCCGGCTCTCCATATTTAATATCACTGCTTATCAAATTAAACTGCAACTTGTTTTCCGCATCAAGGTTTCCTTGAGTAATTTGATAACCCTTATTTTGGAAAAACTGATTAAGTATAGAACCGTAGTAAAGGAATCTCTCATTTGAATCGAATTTTAGATCGAATGATTTAATCGAATTGGCTTTCAAAAGGGAATCGGATTTTTCTGCACTTACTTGAAGAAGTTTGATAAATAGAGAATTATTATCGTAAGTCTGCCCCTGAGCAGACTTAACTGAAATCAATAAAAACAATATGTATAACAATCTCTTCACAAAAAATAATTACCTTCTACCATTGGCTATTTCATTTAGCCGAGCAACTCTTTCTTCAACAGGCGGATGAGTAGAGAATAATTTCATTAAAGATTTTCCGCTTAATGGATTAACGATAAACATGTGAGCAGATGAAGAACCGGCATTTTGCATTGGAATAACTTCATTAGTTTGAGTCAATTTATTAAGTGCCGATGCGAGAGCTAATGGTTTGCCCGAAATTCTTGCTCCGCCTTGATCCGCTAAATATTCGCGCGAACGTGATATCGCCATTTGAATTAGTATAGCCGCAATCGGTGCAACAATCATAAGCACTAAATCAGCAATCGGACTGCTACCTTCTTTATCATCTCTGCTAGAACCGCCAAACATAGCAGCCCATCCCGCCATTCGTGCTACCATTGTAATAGTTCCTACTAATGTGGCGGCAATTGTACCAACTAATATATCTCTATTTAATATATGCGTTAATTCATGAGCGATAACGCCTTCGAGTTCATCTCTATTCAAAATTCTCAAAATACCTGTTGTAACGGCAACAGCACTATTTTGTGGATTCCTCCCGGTAGCAAAAGCATTCGGAGTGGGATTTTCAATTAAATAAACTTTTGGCATTGGAAGATTTGCGTCCGAAGCTAATCTTTCCACTGCATCGTAATATTCAGGCATATCATTTCTTTCGATCTGCTTTGCCTTATACATTGCTAAAACAATTTTATCTGAGAACCAGTAAGAGCCAAAATTCATAACTAATGCTAAAACAAATGCAATCATCATACCCGATTGCCCGCCAATGAGATTACCTACCAATATGAATAAGACCATCATAACCGTCATTAATATGACCGTTTTGAATCCGTTCATTTTCTTTGTTCCTTTAAATATTCTGAAATTCTAACATATACAAATATACAATTGTTCCTGAAAATCGGAAGCATCCATTTTATTTTACCTTGCCTTTATATTCTATTATCTTTAAAATCGTAAATCATTTTAGGAATGTTATGTTTAAAAAGAATCTTATAGTCTTATTTATCTTATTAACGACCGTTTTACAAGCACAAAATATATATGAATTTTTACGATTAGATTATAGTCCGCGCGCAGCGGCGCTATCGGGAAGTTTTGTTTCTGCCGATAAAGATATAAATGTAATCTTTTATAATCCTGCAGGTGCAGGCACTTTAGAAGGCACTCCCGTTTCATTCTCGTTTGTCAAACATTTGATGGATATTAATTCGGCAAGCCTTGCCGGCTCTAAGTATTATGAAGGTCTCGGTAGATTTACTGCCGCGGTACAATATATTAATTATGGCAGTTTTACGGAAGCGACAGAAAGAGGGGAAAAATTAGGTGAATTTGGTGCAGGCGATCTCGCCGCTTTAATTGGTTACACAAACTATCTTGACTCCAATTTCTATTATGGTGTCAATGCTAAGTTTATCTATTCAGCAATTGCCGATCAATCCTCAACGGGCTATGCATTCGATATGGGACTTCATTACGAAATCCCCGATAGCAAATGGCATTTTGGATTTTCGATTCTTAATCTTGGAAGTCAAATCAGTTCATATATGAATAAAAATGAAGACCTCCCCTTAGATATGCGCATTGGTTTTTCTAAAGAATTAGAGAAACTTCCATTTAGATTATTCTGGTCATTTAATAAGTTGAATGAAAAAGAAGATAATTTTTTCAGCCGATTCAAAAATATTTCAGCTGGTGGTGAGTTTAAACTCGGACAGTCATTCAGATTACGATTAGGTTATGATAACGCTAAAAGAAAAGATTTGAAGATCGGGACAACTACCGGATTAGCGGGCTTTAGTCTTGGATTCGGATTTAAGGTCAGCAGTTATAATGTTGATTACGCCTTCTCCTCACTTGGACTTGTAGGTGCAATCCACCGATTCGGAATATCGACTTCATTATAGAAGCAATTCAAATAAAAGAAAACCCCGTATATGCGGGGTTTTTTTATAGATATAAATTTCCAATTCCACTAAGAATTTTACTTCATCAGGATCATTTTCTTTACTTGAGAAAAATTATTTGTTTTGAGCCGATAGAAATATATTCCGCTTGAAACCGAACTTCCATAAGAATCTTTTCCATTCCAACTTACTTTTTGTCTACCTGCGTTTTGATATCGCTCTACCAATACATTCACTAATTGCCCCAATGAATTATAAACCTCAAGTTTTACATTTCCTTCAGTCGGAAGAGCGTATTCAATTGTAGTGGTCGGGTTAAATGGATTTGGATAGTTTTGATATAGCATGTAATCTGATGGGATATTTTCTTCTTCTGTTTCAATTGATGTAACTTTATCCGAAATACTTTTATAAAATTCTTTTGCAAATTTTGCATGTGATTTTAAGGAATCTATTCCCTCAAAACGTGATGAATACCCAACCCCTCCGGTACATAATTGTGAATATATTACTTCTTGAAATTCTCCCGGTTTTAGATCAAAAGGTCCGGTCGAGAAACCCATATTCCTATTACCCGGATCATAAGGGCGTCCGGAAGGTTCTTTTAAAATACCCTCTATCCATCCCTCACCTGTAACAGGATTACCTGCAAATGGATATGGAGTATATCCCCCTCCTAGTTCTTCCGGTATCTTATAATAATTATCAGCATTTGGTTTCCCCTGGAATAAATTATACATCATTAACGTGCCTTCTTCATATGAACCATTTATAGGATTATGATATTCTACACTTCCATTTATATAGAAATTAAAAGATGATATTCCTATGTTTTCTTTGTTTACCGTGGGACCTTTTAGCAAGCAAAACCCTGCTGAATGTGGTGGAAATTTTAATTCATAATATTCAAAAAAATTGTCTTTATCTGAATAATTATATACGTATGCTAAGGAATTTACTGAATCATACCCTACATAATCATCTCCCGGCATTCCAATATCCGGGTCTGTAAATATAGAGCAGTACATATTCTTTATTTCGCTTTTGCCTTTATTAGTGATTTTATACTTCCTAAAAATCATATTATCTAAAGGTGAATCTCTATGGTATGCCCAGTATGTTGCTTGTAGCTCTGTCTCTAAAGGGAGTGAACCATATAAATACCTCGTTTGTGTCGTATCAAAATCATTTGCTTTGAACCAGACTGTTTGATCAGCGTCAATAATGCCCGGAATATCAATTTCGGGCTCATAAATTCCATTACTATTTTTATCCTCAAAGGGCGCACCTTCGTTTGCAGGCCAATTATCCCAGTCATTTTTATACTTTTCTCTTATCTCTTCTTCTGTTCCCTCATTTTCTGATATCTCAGTCGATAAATCACCCGTTAAATAATCTCTTCTAACTCTATATATATTACCGTCTCCACCTGGCTTAAGACCTGAATGATAAGAACTGCCGCTAACCCTTATTTGACCGTCTATTATTCCACCCCAAAGAAATCCTGTCCACCAAAAAGTTTGTAGGTTATACTGTTTCATAAACATAAAAGCATAATATTGATCAAGATCCTGATCAGAAAGTCCATTATTTGAAAATGATGTTGAAATATTATTAATGTTAAGGCGAGTTACTTTGGTTGTATCAGAAATGTAATTGATTGAATGAGAATATGAATTATAAGAATTTATCCCATAAGTATTTGGAGATAAAATTTGAGAAATAATAATCAAAATTATGAGCAATGATTTTTTCATAGTAATAACATGAATATATGTTTTTGTGAAAATAATTTAACGAGAAACAAGTTGAAAAGATAGTGCAAAAAATTTTATCTTACTTTTCATCCCAATTTATATTGATATAATAAGAATAAAAAATAGATTATTTTATTAAAGATTTGTGAAAAATCATATAAAAAACTATACCAATGAGAAATAAATTAATCGGATGAAAATATGATTACTAACTAATCTTTATACGGAGTTTTGAGGTATTGTTCGGCAAGTTTGTGGGAGTTGCTTCTATCTTTATATTCTAATACTTCTTTATATAGTTTTATTGCATCTTGACGGCGTCCTATCTTATCATAAGCCATTGCAAGATATAGTGAACCCATAATTAAAAATCCTTTCGGTTCATCTTTTTCAATCACTTTGGAAATCGCTACACTTTTAGAAAGGTAATAAACAGTAGAATCGATATTCCCTTTTTCGCGATGGTGCATACCGATATAATACTCTGCTTCTCTTTCAAATCGATCGTTATATGCAGGGTAACCTTTTTTTACTTTATCGAGAACATTTCTAAATACTTTCTGTGCTGATTCATAATCATTTTTTCTTACGAATATCGTTCCGTAATATTTTTGAAAAACTGGATTATCCGGATAATCTTTAATCAATAGTTTTGCGTATTTCATTGCCTCTTCCCAATTATTTTCAAATTGAAAATAGAGTGTCATCAAAAAATAGCGCGATTCAATTTTAGTGTATCGTCCATTAAAGGCGACATGCTCTAACTGTTTTAGTCCCTTATCTTTATCCCCTTTGGGGAAGAATACCATAAATGGTTTTACAACCGGATAACGAGTAGGAATAACGGCAGCGTAATAATTATAGATTCCAAAACCCATTTGAACATCAATTCTAGTAGGATCATTTTCATAAGCTTTGAAGATTAATGGAAGTGCTTCTTTTCCATCTAAAGCGGCATCAAACCAACTTTCTCTAATTGCATGTAATCTCCCCCTAAAACCAAGTGAACCCCCCTTAAAAAAAAGTCCATCTACATTCTTATCATTATCATCAAGTATATCATCGCAGAGATCAATTGCTTCTTCCACTTGATCGTAAAACTCGTCATCATATTGAGTATTATCAATATCGGTAGCAATTTTCCACCATGTGATCATAGCGCCAAAAAACTTACCCGCGGGATGCCGCGGGTATTCTTTTTCAACTATCTTAAATGTCTTTTCCGCTTCCTGAAATTTGATACCATATATTTGATCAATACCTTTTACAAGGAGTGAATCAAAACGTACCCAATCTTGAGCATTTATCGAAACCGTACTAAATAATAGGATTAATACAAAATATTTTAGTCGCATTATTTTCTCTTCGGGCGGTACATATCAGTTGCATGTCCATAAAACACTTCTGCTGCTGCCATAATTGTTTCAGATAAGGTCGGATGCGGATGAATCGTCAAAGAAAGGTCTTTAACGTTTGCCGCCATTTCGATTGCTAGAGCACCTTCGGCAATCATATCACCAGCTCCAACGCCAACCATACCAACGCCAAGAATACGTTCCGTACCAGGTTCGATTATGAGCTTTGTAAGTCCATCATTTCTATCCAATGTAGTAGCTCTTCCACTCGCACCCCATGGGAATTTAGCTATCTGAACTTCGATCCCTTTTTCTTTTGCTTCTAATTCAGTAATACCAGCCCAAGCTAATTCAGGATCAGTGAATACAACTGCCGGGATTTGTGCCGGTTCAAAGAATGATTTTTTACCATGAATTACTTCCACTGCTACTTTACCTTCTGCAGAAGCTTTATGCGCTAACATCGGATTACCAACTATATCCCCGATTGCGAATATTGCCGGGTCGTCAGTTTTCATCTGCTTATCTACAACTACAAAACCTCTTTCATTAACTTTTACTTTCGTATTCTCAATTCCGAATCCCGTTGTAACAGGTCTTCTTCCAACCGAAATCAATACTTTATCGAATACCTGTTCCGGGTCAGTAACTTTAGGACCTTCAAATTTTACTTTGATTCCTTCTTTTATTTCTTTGAGTTCTACAACTTTTGTATCAAGATAAACTGCGGACATAAGTGAAGTAACGCGTTTTGAAAGTACGGCTACGAGGTCACGATCAGCTCCGGGCAATAGACCCGAAGTCATTTCAACAACAGTTACTTTACTTCCGAGTGCCGCATAAACAGAGCCCAATTCAAGTCCGATATAACCGCCGCCGACTACAAGAAGTTTTTCAGGTAGGTCGTTCATTTCGAGGGCACCCGTTGAATCCATTACTCGTCCAGAATCGATCGAAAGTCCCGTTACTTTTGAAGGTACTGATCCGGTTGCTAAAATTGCTTTGTTATATTCTACGGTCTCGGTTGAACCATCGCTCTTAGCGACAGATACTGAAGTGGAATTAACAAATGTAGCTTTTCCTTGAATAAAATTTACTTTTCTCTGTTTAGCTAACTGCCCCAATCCACTTGTAAGTTTACCGACAACACCGTTCTTAAATTCTCTAATTTTATTAACATCAATTTCCGGCTTACCGAATTTAACACCTATTTTTTCTGCCTCTTCGGCTTCTTTAACTAATTTAGCAATATGAAGAAGAGCTTTTGATGGGATACAACCTCTCCAAAGGCAAACTCCGCCCGGATGTTTTTCCATATCCACTAATGTAACTTGCATGCCAAGATCGGCAGCTAAAAATGCTGCTGCATATCCTCCTGGTCCTCCTCCAATTACTAACAAATCTGTTTTTATACTCATAATCTTATCAACCTTCTAATGTAAGTAAAAACGGCTGTTCCAATGCATCTACTACCCATTTAATAAATCGGGCTGCATCGGCTCCGTCAATAATTCTATGATCATACGATAAAGAGAGCGGCATCATTAACCGCGGTTCAAATTTACCATCGATATAGACTGGTTCCATTGCCGAACGGGATACACCGAGTATCGCAACCTCCGGTGCATTAACGATAGGAGTAAAATATGTCCCTGCAATTCCGCCTAAATTACTAATCGAAATCGAACCGCCCTGCATATCGTCTAATGATAGTTTTTTATCACGTGCTTTTTTTGATATTTCAGCAAGATCGGCAGCAATCTGAATTACATTTTTCTTATCTGCATCTCTTACAACGGGAACCAATAATCCTCTTTCGGTATCTACTGCAATTCCGATATTAAAATATTTTTTGTAGATAATCTCATTCTTTTCCATATCAATGCTGGAATTGAACTGAGGGAAGACCTTTAGCGCAGATGCAATTACTTTGATCAATATTGCTGTAACTGTAAGCTTTCCGCCGGCTTCTTCGGCTTTCTTTCCGAATTGCTTTCTAATCTTTTCAAGCTCTGTAATATCAGCTTTATCAAATTGTGTAACGTGAGGGATGGTCTGCCAAGCATAAGAAAGATGTTCAGCCGTTTTACGTCTGATATTACTCATCGGTTGTTTTTCTATATCGCCCCATTTAGTGAAATCGGGTAAAGTTTCTTTATAAAAAGAACCGCCACCACCGGAAGCAACAGCTCCGCCTGATGAAATCATTTCATTCAAACTCTTCGCATAAGCTTTCACGTCTTCAATAGTAATTCTACCACCATTGCCTGAAGCTCTAACCTGATGGATATCGATTCCGATCTCTCTGCTAAATCTTCTTACTGAAGGAGAAGCAGGAGCAATTTTATCAGGCATCTCCATAACTTTTGCCGATAATGGAGTTATTAAATCTGCATCAGTTCCATCTTTTTTAGGAGTGTCTTTACTTTTCGATAGATCGTCTTTTGTAGCAGAATCCTTAGCTTTAGCTCCAGAGTCTTCTTTCGGTTTAGCACCGGTGTCTCTTTTCGATTCTTCCATAGCAGATTTTGAATCTCCGCTTGAATCAGCTGCCTTGGTAGAAGAGCTCGATTTTACAGCATCAGAAGTCGCAGAATCTGAACTTTCTCTTGAATCAGAATTATCGTCTGATTCCGCGCCTGAACCCGGTTCATAAGTAAAAACCGCCTCTCCGATATTAGCCTTTGTACCCTCTTTCAGAAGTATTTTTGTAATTGTACCGCTCTCTTCAATCGGTACTTCCATTGTTGCTTTATCGGTTTCGAGTTCTAGAACAATCTGATCTTTTTCTACTTTATCACCTTCGGCGACAAGAATCTTAAGAATATCTGCTGACTTAATATTCTCGCCTAATACCGGT
>JALNXG010000008.1 GCA_023230485.1 Melioribacteraceae bacterium | reverse complement strand
CAATATATTATTGGTCATGTCGATTTTTATGATTGCAGAATATATGTAAATAAAAATGTTCTTATCCCTCGACAAGAAACCGAAATCCTTATTGAAACAATTCTGAATAATTACGGTATGGATAAGAAGATAAATATTTTAGATATTGGTACCGGGAGTGGGGCAATTGCTATTGCCTTAGCAAAAAAAATGGTTAATAGTAATGCTATCGCAATAGATATCTCGGAAACAGCTTTAGATACGGCAAAGAAAAATTCAGTAATCAATAATGTAGAAAATATCGAGTTTCGGTTACAAGATATTAAACAAGAAATTGCCAAGGAATTTAATGAACGATTTGATTTAATAGTTTCTAATCCGCCTTATGTAAGTAGTCTTGAATATGAAACAATTCAAAAGGAGATAAAGGAATTTGAACCACGTTTAGCTGTAACTGATAATGGTGATGGTTATGAGTTTTACGACGTTATTTCAAATAAAGGAAGAACGCTTCTTAAATCGGGAGGGACAATTTATTTTGAAGTGGGAAAAGGGCAATCTGAAAAAGTATCTCAACTATTAGAAGAAAATCTATTCTCTGAAATAAAAGTGTACCAAGATTTACAAAAGATTAACCGTGTTGTAAGTGGAATAAAATTATGAGAGCTGTCGTTCAGAGAGTTTCTAAAGGGTCTGTAAAAATAGATCGGCTCGATTACTTCTCCAAGATAGGAAAGGGATTTGTAATTTTGCTTGGAATAACTCATACTGATACAATTACAGAAGTTGAATACTTAGCTGATAAATGCACTAACTTAAGAATATTTGAAGATGCAAATGAGAAGATGAATTTATCACTAAAAGATGTTGAAGGGGAGATACTTATTATTTCTCAATTTACTCTCTATGCAGAAACGGCGAAAGGCAATAGACCTAGCTTTATTGAAGCGGCAAGACCTGAAATTGCAATCGAAATTTATAATAAATTTGTTGAAAAACTCAAAAAGAATATTGGTGCTGAAAAAGTTAAAACAGGTGTTTTTGGAGAGATGATGGCTGTTGAAATTCATAATGAAGGTCCGGTTACAATAATAGTGGAATCGAAATAATGCATTCTACATTAATGGTATTTATCGATGGTGTAGGAATTGGCGAGAAAGATTACGAAAAAAATCCCTTTTTTAAATATAATTTTAAATTCCTTACTGAATATTTTGAAGATATTCCTCATATAGACAATCAAGTTATTTGGAAAGAAAATGCTGTACTTTTTCCGGTTGATCCAATCATGGGTGTTCCGAATATACCATTAAGTGGAACTGGACAGACTTCAATATTTTGTGGTATTAATGCTCAGCAAATTCTTGGACAGCATTTTGGTCCGCATCCTCATCCTGATTTGAAGCCCTTAATTAAAGAAAAAAACATTTTCAAAAGTTTCTTTGATCTCGGATTGAAGGCGACCTTCGTCAATGCTTATCCGAAACCTTTTTTCGATTATATTAATTCAGGTAGAAGACGGCTGAGCGTTACTTCCTTAAGTGCACTCTATGCTGGTTTAGAATTGAGAAGGTATGAAGAATTAAAAAATGGAAATGCACTCAGTGCTGAAATCGATAATAGTATTTGGATTAATAAATTTAGTTATGATCTTGAACTGATTAAATCTGAAACGGCAGTTGATAGACTCCTTGCAATATCTAAAGAACATCATTTTACGCTTTTTGAATATTTCCTTACTGATCATTTGGGGCATGGCAGGCACAAAGACCAATTTGATAATTGGATTAAGACATTAGATGACTTCTTATTTGATCTTCTTAAAAAGAGCGAATCACTCGAAGATTTCACTTTATTAATATGTTCTGATCATGGCAATTTCGAAGATATCTCTATAAAGATGCACACCCTTAATCCATCGCTTTCAATTGTTGTTGGTAAAAATCATAAACATTTTTATGAAAGAATAAAAAACCTCTCCGATATGAATGAAACTATACTTGGACAATACAGGTGATAAATACACCATTAAATAGGTTTGTATTCCTATTTATAATCGGCATAATTTTAGAAAAAGTATTTGAAATTAATTTTTACGTCTTACTTTTTCTTTCGGCAGTATTATTACTCATACTTCTTATTCAATTTAAGAAACAACAAGAAAGCAAGTATATCTTAATACTGCAAATTCTATTAATAATATTAACCGGTTCAATCTTTTATTATAATTATATTCTTCCAAACGATATTTACCCATACCAAGAAACAAAAGTAATAAAGTCGCAACTTGACGCTGAAATTACGAATATCGATCTAATTCGTGATAAAAGAATTACCTTATATTTATCAACTAAAAAAATTTTTCCATTTACTGTCATAACTAAGCCAATTAATGTTATCGCAAATATTTATGGAGAAAATAAAGAACTAATAAAACTTTATAATAATATAAGTATCGGAGATTCGATTAGGATAAGAGGTAAATTCTCGAAGCCAAATTCAGAAAGAAATCCGGGTGAGTTTGATTATTCAGAATATTTACTAGCTAATAATATAGCTGCACTTATTTCCACTGAAGACCTATCAGCAATAAAAGTAAAAAACAATCATACTAACCATTTTCAAAATACCATTTTAGATATCCGTAAATCGATCGATTATAGAATTAAGGAATTACATAGCCTTGATGCGGCGGCGTTGCTTAGAGGGTTTTTATTGGCTGATAGATACCTAATTACATACGATACTCAACAAGAATTTATTGATACCGGTGTGTTCCATATTCTTGCAGTTTCGGGGATGAATATCGCTTATGTAATATTAATTATTTATTTCCTATTCGGAAGGTTCGGATTAAAAGTTAGATTAATTGTTTCATTGGCGGCAGTAGTTGTCTTTGTCATAATTACCGGTACAGCTCCATCTATAATTAGAGCCGCAATTATGATGGGTGTATTTATCTTTTCTTCATTACTTGGCAGGAATAAAAATAATTTTAATAGTCTTTTTATTGCTGCATTTATAATTATCTTAATTAATCCAAATGATCTTTTCTCTGCCGCTTTTCAATTATCATTCGGAGCTGTATTTTCTATTTTAATTTATTCGCTTTATATACCAATAAAAAATAGGTTGTTAAGTTTTATAGGAATGACATTAGCGGCTCAAATAGGCACTCTGCCAATAATTATATATTACTTCAATAATATTTCTTTGATATCGATATTCGTTAATATGATAGTTGTGCCGGTATCAGGATTGATATACCTTGTAGGGATTGCAACAGTAATAATATCCTACTTCTCTATGACATTAGCGGGTATTATAGCAATAGCAAATAATAATTATACATACTTAATGTTATGGGTAATTGATAAGACAGCTGCAATTGAGTTCGCTAATTTGATGGTATATAATTTTAGTCTTGCCAAGATTATTTTATTCGCATTCTCCTTCATTGCCGGAATAATATTATTAAAGAGTTATATAAAAAATATTATCTCAAGAATTCTTGTGATAATATTATTGTCAGGTAATTTTCTTGTAATTAGCTCATTTTTTGATAATAAAATATTAGAAGATGGAAATCTTTATGTGATTGCTTTAGATGTCGGGCAGGGTGACTCTTTTCTAATTCAATTTCCAAATGGTAAACATGCCCTTATTGATGCTGGTAATGCTTCTTTATATATGGATAATGGCGAAAGAGTGATTAAACCATTATTAAAATTTCTCGATATTGAAAAGATTGATTTTTTATTTATAACTCATTACGATTACGACCATTTTGGTGGCTCAATTTCGTTAATAAAAAACTCATTAGTTTTGGAAGTTTATATACCTGAATTAGATTCATCTGATCAGCTTTCTATAAAGGCTTATGATTATTTTAGATCACAAAATATTCGTATTGCTTTCAATAATAAAATGAATTTAAAAATTGGGGAAGTAAACCTATATCTACTAAATAATTCATTACAATTCAGAGATTCAGATTCAAACGATAAGAGTTTGGTAATGAAGTTAGTTTATGGTAAAAACTCATTTCTCTTTACGGGGGACGCTTCAATGAGATTGGAAAGAGAATTAATTTCTGAATATGGTGAATTTCTCAAATCAGATATTCTAAAAGTTGCACATCATGGAAGTTCTTCTAGTTCCTCTATTAGTTTCATTAAGACTGTAGCTCCGAGATATGGGATAATTAGTGCCGGAGAAAAGAATATTTATAATCATCCGAATAAACAAGTGCTTGAAAATTTTGCTAATTTAGGAATCAAATTATTCAGAACTGATCAAATGGGTGCCGTGATTATAGAATCGGATGGCACAAAAATTAATTTAATAGACTGGCGTAATAGCCAATCAACAAAAATACTAAAATGAAAATAAAAGAAAATTATTCTCTACAAGAACTAAACACCTTTAAGATTGACGTAAAATCAAAATATTTTATCGAAATTGAAAATGAGAGTGACTTAAAAGAGATAGTAAAAGAATATAAATCCAAAGGAGAAAAAATTCTTCTTCTTGGTGGTGGAAGTAATATTCTTTTTACAAAGGATTTTGATGGATTAGTGGTTCACTTAATTACTAAAGGAATTGATATAGTCTCACAAGATGATGATAGTGTACTAATCGATTGTAAGGCAGGTGAAGAATGGGACGAAGTGGTACAATTCGCTGTAAATAATGAATATTATGGAATTGAGAATCTTTCATTGATTCCAGGTACCATCGGAGCAGCCCCAATCCAGAATATAGGTGCATATGGTGCTGAATTAAAAGATGTATTCTATTCATTAGATGGGTTTTATACTGCTGATTTAGTAGAAAAAAGTTTTTCATTAGGGGAATCAGAATTTGGTTATAGAGACAGTATTTTTAAAAGTGAATTGAAGGATAAATTTATCATTACCTCAGTAAAGCTGAGACTTTCCAAGGAAAAAAATTTCAAACTTAATTATAGAGATTTAGCTGACTTAAATAAGTTGAGAAAAAATATTACAATAAAAAAAGTAAGAGATCATATCATAAAAGTTAGAGAATCAAAACTGCCTAATCCAAAAGTAATAGGGAATGCCGGTAGTTTTTACAAGAATCCTGAAATCTCTGCGAAACAATTAACAAATCTCATAGATCAAAATCCAGATTTGCCCTATTTTAAATCACCTGATCGTAAAATTAAATTACCGGCAGGATGGCTGATTGAGCAGTGCGGTTGGAAAGGTAAAAGAGAAGGGGATGTAGCTTCATATCATAGACAAGCATTAATCATTATTAATTACGGAAACGCAACTTCTCAATCAATTCTAAACTTTACACAAGAGATTAAAGATTCTGTAATCTCTAAATTCGGTATTGAATTGGAGACTGAAGTTAATTTCTATTAATTCATTGAGGAAATTATGGAATCAAAGCAGTCAGTTAGCACTATATTAAAAAATACTTGGAAAGAAATATCACAGCCATTTATTGATTTGACTAAGACTTCACGTGCTTTATTTGGTGTTAATCTATCTTATGTTTTAGAAGGATTAACGTATTTCGGAATTGTCGGTTTATTGGCTATCTATTTTAACGGATATATAAAATTAGATGATATCAAAGCCGGAAACATGCTCGGTATCTTAACGGGTGGCATTACATTAAGTATGCTCTTCTTAGGTGCTACGGTCGATTGGATTGGCGTTAGAAAGGCACTTTTCTATTCTCTTCTATTTATGTTAGTAGGCAGAATATTACTGACGATAGCTCCGAGTGTGGCAGAGCCCGGATTGTGGGGGTCTGCTCATATAATATCTATGATTGGTATTTTGGGCATCGTGATTGGATATGGGATTTATCAACCGGCGGCGTATGCGGCTGTCAAAAAATTCACTAATGAAAATACTGCGGCTATGGGATATGCTATGCTTTACGCATTAATGAATCTTGGCGGATTTCTTCCGGGATTAATCTCGCCTCCCGTAAGAAGAGCTTTTGGAATCACAGGCGTTTTCTGGGTTTATGTAGGTCTTACAGTTGCGGGTATGATAGTTGTATTATTATTAATTACCAGAAAAGCAGAAAAAGAAGCAACCGAGAAATCAGCTCTTGAAAGAGGGGAAACTGAAGAAGATAATGAAGATGAACTTGGAGACATGACATTCAAAGAAAAAGCTCGTTTCTACATGAAGAATTTCCCATTAAAAGATATGCGTTTTCTATTCTTTATCTTTATTCTAATTCCAGTACAAACATTATTTGCTCACAATTGGCTTACTTTACCTTTATATACAAGCAGGGCATTTGATGGTTTTGTCCAGGAAAATTTTGAGTTTTTTGTAAACCTTAATCCGATCCTAATTTTTGTATTAACTCCAATTGTGGCAGCATTAACAGCAAAAAGAAATACATATAAGATGATGATTGCCGGTACTTTGATTATGGCATTGCCTACTTTTATTTTAGCTTTAGGTCCTTCGATGACTACATTAATGTCGTACTTAATAATAATGACAATTGGCGAAGCAATGTGGCAACCACGTTTTCTCCAGTGGGTGGCAGAGATTGCTCCCAAAAACATGACCGGCATTTATATGGGCATTGGGCAGTTCCCTTGGTTCTTGACTAAGATTGTTACTTCATTATATTCAGGATGGTTCTTGCTCCAATACTGTCCTGCAGATATGCCACAGAGCAGCATGAATACTGAAACAATGTGGTTATTATATGGATTTATAGCAATCTTAACTCCAATTGGATTATATCTTGCAAGAAATTGGATGCTAAAAGGATTTAAAACGAAGCATGCTTAATGATATTTCATTGTCTAAGTGAGAGAATATAACCTACCGTAATTAAATGGTTTATATTCCTTCACTTAACCATGGAAAATGCGCTAACAAAAGTTTTTTGGGGAGCACGATGTTAAAAAAAGCTAATAATTTTCTAAAAAAGAACATTCTAATCGATACACATATTGATCTACCTTCACGTTTGTTATTAAATATGGAGGATATTACTAAACAAACTTCTACAGGTGATTTTGATTTAGTGAGGGCAAAAAAAGGTGGTTTAGCGGGAGCATTTGCAGCTATCTATGTTCCTGTTACACTCGAAGAATCGGGAGCATTGAATTTTGCGAACAGTCAAATTGATCTTATGGAAGAGATTGTTCGGGAGCATCAAGACATTTTAGCTCTTGCTCCTGATATTAATACACTTCAACAAAATCATAAAAATAAATTGTTTTCATTTATTCTTGCTTTAGAAAACGGTGCTCCGATTTCAGGTAATTTAGAAAATCTACATTATTTTTTTGAAAGAGGAATTCGATATTTAACATTAGCTCATTCTCGTAATAATCATATATGTGACTCTTCCTATGATGATTCAGAAAGGTGGAGTGGATTAAGTGATTTCGGAATCGAACTGATTCAGGAAATGAATTTAATTGGAATGATGATAGACGTATCCCATGTATCAGATAAAACCTTCTATGATGTATTGAAATATAGCAAACTTCCAATTGCTGCTACTCATTCATCATGCAGACATTTTACTCCCGGTTGGGAAAGAAATATGAGTGATGAAATGATTAAAGATTTAGCTACGAATGGAGGAGTAATTCAAATTAATTTTGGGTCTGATTTTTTACGAGGTGATATACTTGAACGCTCCAGGAATGAGAAAAAAGAGATAAGCGAAATTCTGAAAAGACTTTCTATTCCTTCAGATTCAAAAGAAGCGGATGAAATTAGAGATGCGTATAAAACAGCTAACCCAAAAGTCTTTGCAACAATTAGTGATGTGGCAAATCATATTGATCACGTTGTTGATTTGGTCGGAATCGATTATGTGGGAATAGGCTCTGATTATGACGGATTAGGAGACCAACTCCCTGAAGGATTAAAGGATGTATCCTCCTATCCAAATTTAATTGCAGAATTATTCAATCGTGGATATTCGGAAGAATATATGAAGAAAATATGTTCCGATAACTTTATTCGGGTATGGAAATCTAACGAAGAATCCAGAAAAACAAATACTTAATTCCATATAGAATAATTATTGTGTAGAAATAAGTAAATAAATGAATTGTGTTTTTTCTCTCTTTGAAGGTTTTGGATTATTTTATTCGTAGCGAAAGAAAATAAATACTAAGATAAGTATAGAAAACGATATTCAGTCTGTTAAAAATAATGCATTTGATATCATACTTATTAGACTTAACTTTAAATTAAAAGAAGCTATTCTTTAAACAGCCTCTTTTTAAAATGAAAATTAAATAGAAGACAACCACAAGCTTACAGCTTTATTTTTTTAGTTATTCGATAACAACTGCAGTGCCGCAAGCTGAAACCATTAGCATACTTCCGCCTTGACCAATAGTTTCATAATCTAAATCGACTGCGATAACAGCGTTGCCGCCCATTGCACGGGCTTGTTCTAACATTTCTGCAATAGCTATATCTTTTGCAGTCCTTAGTTCTTTTTCGTAGGCACCTGATCGTCCGCCAACGATATCCCTGATACTGGCAAAAATATCTTTGAATATATTAGCACCTAAAATTGCTTCACCGGATACTAATCCTAAATATTTCGATATTTTTACACCTTCGATTGTGTTTGTTGTTGTTACTAGCATATCATCTCCAGATTATTTGTTTCAAAGTTAAAAAAATATTTTAATTAAATCGTAATTTTTGATTAAATTTTATCTCAAAACTGCATTTTAAATTTCATATAAAATGACAAAATTAGTTACATTTCAAGATTAAGATTGATTTTATTCTTATTTCATTAGGAAGGGTAATCCAAAATTAGTGGAATTAAACAAACAATATATAATTCAATGCATTATTACTGCTTCTAATCAGTTACGATTAAGTTCGGAAAAGATAGAGGTAGTTGCTTTATTGAAGGAGCATCTTTCAAAATGCACTAATATTGGTGATGACATTCAAAGAATGAAAAAAATTACTGAGCTTTCTAAATTCGGCATTAAGCTCGGCGAAATTTTTACATTTATAGATAGTGGTAAGATTGATTTTTCTAAGATTTCGGACAAGTTCAAAGAGCATTCCCATTTCTTAGTCAAAGAATTAAGTTTTTTATTAGATATTGTTACTCCATCAGTGATGAAAAGAATCTTAAACGAGTTTAATGAAGTTAAAAGTGTTTCCCCGGATATCGATTTAACACAAAGAGAAAAAAAACCTGAGATAATAATTGAGGTAAAAAAGGAATTAAAAGAAGAAAATAATCTACCTAAAAGATCAAAAGCTGATGAGCTAAAAGAGGCATTAATTTTTGAAGAGCTTAATAAAGAATTAGGATTAAGTTTCGAGAATTATGAAGACAAAATCTTAAAACCAATAAAATCTTTAGATGCATTTTTAGAAAAAGTTATGCGATTTGATTTTAAGGAATATGAAATAAATGGTTATATTAACCAAGTAAAAGATAATGCTGAACTTTCTGATAAGCTTGGTTTTGAAATAATTTCTAATATGCATAACATCTTTTTTAAAGGTTTAGAATTAGTACGCGATAAAAAAATGACACCGAGTAATAATCTGATAGAATCTTTAAGGGCATGTTTAATTGTGATCGTAGCAATCGTTAGAGGCAAAGAAGTTGATATTAATAATTATCTAAATATTGCAGAAGCATTTGGTCAAAAAGTTAATTCATTTAATTCAGGAGCATAAATGGAAGTATATGCTGTAATAATGGCCGGGGGCGTTGGATCAAGATTCTGGCCAAGAAGCAAAGAAAAAACTCCAAAGCAGCTGATAAAAATTATTGGTGATAATACTATGATCCAAGACACTGTTTATAGGTTGAAGGGATTAGTAGAACCGGAAAAAATTATAGTTATAACGAATCAGATTCAGAAACTGAAAATAAAAGAACAATTACCGGAAATCCTCTCCGAAAATATTATTGCAGAACCTTTTGGTAAGAATACCGCTGCTTGTATTGGTTTAGCTGCTGCATTAATTGAGAAAAAAAATAAAGATGCAGTTATGATTTCGCTTCCTGCTGATCATATTATCTATGATACAGAAGAGTTTCAGAAAACGATTAATAGCGCAATTGATTTTGCTTATAAATCGAAAGGATTAGTAACAGTAGGAATAAAGCCAACAAATCCTGAAACAGGTTATGGCTATATTCAATTTGATGAAGCAAATGATGACAGTATATATAAAGTACTTACGTTTGCTGAAAAACCGAATTATTCTACTGCAGAAAGATTTTTAGCATCGGGTGACTTTTTATGGAACTCGGGTATGTTTATCTGGAGAGTTGATGCAATTCTTGATGAGATAAAAAACTATATGCCCGACTTATCTTTGGGTTTAGAAACACTCAAACCCATGATTGATACAAATAAGTTTGATGCTCAATTGGTTCATGTCTATGGTCAGTTAAAAAGTATTTCGATCGATTACGGTATAATGGAAAATTCTACTAAAGTATTTGTTACGAAGGGAGATTTTTATTGGAATGATGTCGGTAATTGGAATGCTGTTTATGATATGTCTGAAAAATCAGAAGATGGTAATGCAGCGGTTGGGGATGTTTTTACAGATAAGACTTTTAATTCTTACATTTATTCTCCAAATAAATTTACTGCAGTAATTGGAGAGGACAATTTAATTGTTATAGATACCGAAGATGCACTTTTGATTTGCAATAGAAGTAATTCTCAGGATGTTAGAAATGTTGTTGATTATCTAAAATTCCACAAAAAAAATGATTTAATCTAATGAAAAAAGTAATTACCGAATCTGAAATAATAAAGTTGATTAAAGATGGTAAAAAGGAATTACTCCTTTCACAAGAATCTATATTAACTCCATTGGCAAAAGATAGGATTTATCATTCGGGAATAAAAATTATTCTGGAATCAGAAAAAAAGAATGATACCGATAGAAGCACAACCAAATCTTTCAGTAAAAGTTCAAATATTACAATTGGTTCTGATCACACGGGATACAAGATAAAAGAAATCCTAAAAGAATTTTTGAAAGAGAAAGGATATCAAATAATTGATGTCGGAGCATTCAGCGAAAAAGCAGTGGATTATCCTGATTCTGCAATTGCAGTAGTTCAGAAAGTTTTAAGTGGAGAAGCAGATTTTGGAATTTTGCTTGATGCTACCGGAATTCCATCTGCTATTACAGCTAATAAATTTGCGGGAATCAGAGCAGCTACTTGTTATAATGAGTTTTCTGCTAGAAGCAGTAGAGAGCATAATAATGCCAATATAATTGTTATGGGAGCTAAAACATTAGGCGAAGAAACTATAAAAGGAATTTTGAATGCTTGGTTGGTTCCTGAGTTCCTTGGCCAAAGGCATCAAAAAAGATTAGATAAAATTACTGCGATTGAAGAAAAACTAATAAAAAATTAAAATAATTTATAGCACTCACTTGTTAATAGAAAAATCAAAATTCATAAGTAATACCAGTATTACAAAGAATACCTATTTAATTAAAGTATTCTCTCCATCAATTGCTAAAACAGCAAAACCGGGGCAATTTTGTAATATTAAAGTAAGCGAAAACTCATTCCCACTTTTAAGGCGACCCTTTAGCATTTGCGATGTCGAAGGTGATTATCTCTATTTTATGTTTGATGTTCATGGTGAAGGAACACGTCTTTTAAGAGATAAAAATGAAGGGGAAGAGTTGGATATTATAGGTCCACTAGGGATTGGTTTTGATCTGATAGGGGATTATGATACTGCTATATTTATTGCAGGCGGTTTGGGCTCTGCACCATTTCCTTTCTTAAGTAAAAATATTCCGGCTATGATAGAAATTCATTCTTTTATTGGAGGTAGATCAAAAGAAAATGTAATCGAATATAAAATGAAAAATGTTTCGGCGGCTACTGATGATGGTAGTTACGGATTTCAAGGGAATGTTGTAGAATTATTCATAAATAAACTGACGGCGTATAACACAAAAAAAATAAGAGTATTTGCTTGTGGTCCCAATCCGATGTTGAAAGCACTCCAAAACGTGTGCAATGAAAAAAATATTAATTGTCAGTTATCAGTTGAAACCGTAATGGCATGCGGATTTGGGATTTGCCAAGGATGTCCGATTGAGAAATATAATGGTGATGGTTACTTTTTAGTTTGTAAAGACGGTCCAGTATTTAATTCATTAGCGGTAAAGATATGAGTAAGGTTGATCTATCTATAAAGATTGGCCCACTTGAACTAAAGAATCCTGTTCTATTAGCTTCGGGCACAGTTGGATATGGAAATGAAATTGCAAATTTTACGGATCTTAGTAAGATTGGCGGTATAGTAACAAAATCATTATCACTAAAACCGCGACTTGGTAACCCGCCGCAAAGAATCACTGAAACGCCATCGGGTATGTTAAACGCAATCGGATTGGCAAATGTTGGAGTGGAAGAATTTATAAAAACAAAAATACCTTTTCTTAAAGAAGTCAATTCCACTTTAATTTGTAACATTGCCGCAAGCTCGGTAGAAGAATATGTCGAATGCACAAAAATCTTAACTGATGAAGAATCTATTAAAGCATTTGAAATAAATGTTTCATGCCCTAACGTTAAAGAAGGAGGTCTTGAATTTGGAAATGATCTTAAAGCAGTTGGACGAATAACTGCTGAGACAAAGAAGGTAACAGATAAGCCAATATTTATAAAGCTATCTCCAAACGTAGCACGTATATCTGAATTTGCAAAAGTAGTTTATAGCGAAGGTGGTGATGCAGTTTCAGCTATTAATACTTTAGTTGGGACTTCATTTAATATCTGGACAAAAAGACCAAAGATAAAAAATATCACAGGGGGATTATCCGGTCCTGCAATTAGACCTGTGGCATTAGCCAAGGTGCTTGAGATTAGCCGGAACTGTCCAATTCCAATTATCGGCATTGGAGGTATCTTAACCTGGCAGGATGCAATCGAATTTATGATTGTCGGAGCAACAGCTTTTCAAATCGGTACTGCTAATTTTATAAATCCAAATTCCGGTCTTGATATTCTAAAAGGTATTGAAGAATTTTGCATCCAAACAAACATTACAAAAATTTCTGATTTAACAGCATCATATCAAATTTAATGAATTATAAAACTGCATTGGAAAAATTATTCTCGTTACATCAATTCGGAATTAAATTAGGTTTAGATAATACTATAAATCTCCTTAAACATATTGGTAATCCAGAAAAGAATTTAAAATGTTTTCATATTGCAGGTTCAAATGGAAAGGGAAGTACTTCATCTTTCATCGCAAGTATTCTTACTGAAGCCGGTTATAAAACAGGATTATATACCTCACCTCATTTAATAAAATTTAATGAACGAATCCGAATTAATGAAGTAATGATCGATGATGATTATGTTGTAGAGTTTATGAATAATGTAACAAGTTATATCGAAAAGAATGAAGTTACTTTTTTTGAGTTAACAACTGCTATGGCTTTCAAATATTTTTACGATATGGAAGTAGATTATTGTGTAATAGAAGCAGGATTGGGTGGAAGGTTAGATTCGACTAATGTTATCAACCCATTAATATCAATTATTACAACTATTTCATTGGAACATACAAATATATTAGGACATAGTATTGAAGAAATAGCTGCAGAAAAAGGGGGTATAATAAAAAGAGGCGTTCCGATAATTACAGGACTACTTCTTGAAGAAGCGACTGATGTATTGAAGGAAAAAGCAAAAAATCAAGCGGCTCCGTTTTATCAATTAAAAGATTACATAATTCAAAAAGAAAATTCAGTTTCACTTTTATTTAACGAGCAGATTAATTTATATTCTTTACCACTAAAAGGCTATCATCAATTTATAAATGCATCATTAGCAATATCAGTAATAAAATTAGTTATGGAAAATATTCCCAATGAAAAAATATTTAAGGGGATTAAGAATGTAATTTGTAATTCCGGTATTCAGGGACGATTTGAGATATATTCTAAATCTCCTCTAATCATATTTGATTCAGCTCATAATATAGAAGGTATTGAATCCTTTATCAATGAGTACAAAAAATTCAATATAACTAAGGGAGATTCAAAAATAATATTTGCAGTAATGAAGGATAAGAACTATAAAGTAATGTTAGAAATGCTAAAAGAATATTTTGGATATTTTTATTTCAGTACAATTGATTATGAAAGAGCAGAAGAACCGATTAAGCTAAATGAGGTTGCTGAATCGCTATCTATCGATTCTGAAGTAAGCTTTGAAGCGGAAAAGATAATAAAGAATCAGAGAATAAAAGGTAATGATGTGTTAGTAGTCCTCGGAAGCATCTATTTCCTCGGAGAAATTAAAAGTAAATTATTGGACGTATCTTCTTGACATTTACCTGTAAAGGAAGTAATTTTTCATAGTACCTCTTATTCCTTCAAGAGTATCACAAAAAATTGTCAAAATAATCTTGTAATAAAACCCCAAAAAAAAATGAGCTTTCAAGATTGTTAATTTTATTTACAAACCAAAGTTAAAGGATTCATATTTATGCCAATGGACATTTCTGAACTTCAGTCTAAGAAAATTATTGATTTATACAAAATCGCAAAAGATTTCGGATTAATAGGTTACAGTGATTTACGAAAACAGGAACTTATATTTAAGATATTAGAGGCACAGTCTCAGAAGGATGGATTAACTTTTTCTAAAGGTGTATTGGAAACTCTGCAAGACGGTTACGGATTTTTACGTTCAGCGGATTGGAATTATCTCCCTTCCCCGGATGATATTTACGTTTCCCCATCGCAAATAAAAAGATTTTTACTTAGAACCGGCGATTATGTTAGCGGTCAAGTGCGTCCACCAAAAGAAGGTGAAAGATTTTTTGCTTTGCTTAGAGTGGAAGCCGTAAATGGGAAAGACCCTGAAGCAATTCGAGAGCGTACATTATTTGACAACTTAATTCCGGTATATCCTACTAAAAGAATTAAACTTGAATCCGCTCCGGGAGAATATTCTATGAGAATAATGGATCTTCTCTCACCCATTGGTAAGGGTCAGAGAGGATTGATTGTATCTCCTCCAAAAGCCGGTAAAACTATCCTTCTCCAAAAGATAGCAAATTCAATTACAAGAAATAGCCCTGATATAAAAATCATAATGCTGCTAATAGATGAAAGACCTGAAGAGGTTACTGATATGCAAAGATCGGTTCAAGCAGAAGTAATAAGCTCAACATTTGATGAACCGGCAGAAAGACACGTTCAAGTTGCTAATATGGTTATTGAGAAAGCAAAAAGAATGGTCGAAGCAGGTGATGATGTAGTTATTTTATTAGATAGTATTACTCGTCTGGCTCGTGCGCATAATACTGTAATCCCTCATAGTGGAAGAATCCTTTCCGGCGGTGTGGATGCAAATGCACTTCACAAACCAAAACGCTTTTTCGGATCAGCTCGTAATACCGAAGATGGTGGCAGCTTAACAATTATCGCTACAGCATTAATTGAAACAGGCAGCCGAATGGATGAAGTTATTTTTGAAGAATTTAAAGGTACTGGTAATATGGAACTTGTTCTCGATCGCAGTCTTTCTGATAAGAGAATATTCCCTGCTATTGACGTTAATAAATCGGGCACTAGAAAAGAAGAACTACTTCTTAAAGATGATGAATTAAGTAAAATTTGGATTCTTAGAAAAATTTTATCCGATTTTGATTCTGCTGAAGCTATGGATTTCATTCTCGATAAAATGAGAGGTACGCGCAATAATAAAGAGTTTTTATTAAGCATGAATAGTTAGTAAATAGTAATGCGATTAATGAAATATTCTTTTGTAGTTTTGTTTTTTATTACGTCTCTTATTTTTGCTCAAATTCAAAGAACTGATTTTTTTGTTGAACATAACATTATTGCCTCCGATTCGGGATATAATTGTTATGTCTCGATAAGAGTTCCATATAATACGTTGGTTTTTACAAAAAATTCTGCGGGATACTCGTCGGGTTTTGAATTTCGTACTGAAATCTCTTCCGACTCTATGAGCATTGTTCGAAAATCTATTCAAAAAGATATTTTAGTTACTTCCTTTGAAGAGACTAATTTTAGAAGTGAATATCTTCAAGCAGTTTTAGAATTCAAATTGAATGAAGACGACTATCTTATTCAACCTTACCTATCATTAAAGAACAGTAATCTTTCCCGCCCAATTGATCAAATAAATGAAAGATTAAAAACTCGGAAAAATGGTTTTGTACTTTTTCCAATTGTTTTTGAAGAGATAAAATCAGATAGCTGCAAAAACTCAAAAATGCATTTAGTTAATTTTGGAAATAGCATCCCATATTCAAGTTCAGATTATTCCATGTTCATTCCTATTAATGATACTTCGATTTCAAAAGTGAAATTAAAAATATCTCAATCGGAAAAAACAATTCTTGAGAATGAATATATAGTTCAAACCGGTGAAATAACTTTTGCTGAATGCGATGGAAATATTAAAATTATTCTTAACAGTGTTGGAAAAAAGAATCGATTTATAACAGTGAATAATTTTTCTAATTTATTAGATGAGGGTTCTACGAGATTATCTTTCTTAGCCGAAAAATCAATGAAGAGAGAGTATGATGTTGATGTTACTTGGTCAACTAAACCAAGGTCTTTATTCGATCCTGAATTTGCAATTAGAATGCTTAAAATCATTGAACCAAAAGAAAAAGTGGATTCGATGCTAAGTAATTCATCATCTGATTATAAAAGAATACTTCAAGGTTATTGGTCTAAATATAATCGAGGTGTTAAAAGCCCTTTTAATTATTTGATGGCAGAGTTTTATAATAGAGTAGATGAAGCGATGCGTATATTCACTCCTTTAGGCAAAATGAGTGGAGCTGAGACAGATCGTGGTAAAGTATTCGTGCGATTTGGGAAGCCAGATAAGATCGAACGTGTTTATAATGGACAAAATTCAGTACTTGAAATATGGAAATATATTGATCTCGATAAAGAATATATCTTCAAAGATGATACAGGAATTGGAAATTATTACCTTATAAAAAAATGAATAGATTAATTTTCACATCCGGCGATATTAATGGTATAGGACCAGAGATTGTCCTAAAAGCTATTAATAACCTATATTCGCCTCAATCCAGAAATATATCAATTGCAATTCCTAAAAATGTATTTGATTATTATTCAAATCTTATTGTGCCTAGTTTTCCTTATGAAATAATTTCCCCCAAAGATAAAATTAGCGATTCAGAAAAAGTAAAAATTATTGATATAGGGGACTATAATATTGATTGTGGAATTCCAACAGCAAAATCGGGACTAGCTTCTTATAATTCCTTAAAGATTGCATTTGAAAAAACATACTCTGGACAAGCGGATATTTTAGTAACAGCACCAATTGCAAAAGTTGCACTTAAAATGGGAGGAGTTGGATTTTCAGGGCATACAGAATTACTTGCAGAATGGTGTGGCGTTAAAAACTTTATGATGATGTTTTTATCTGAAGAATTAATTTGTGCTCTAATGACTATACATATTCCGATAAGGAAAGTATCTAATCTTTTGACTGAGAAAAAGTTAATTTCGAAATTACGTTTAATTAATTATGAACTAAAAAATCATTTTGGAATAACTAATCCAAGTATAGCAGTCCTCGGATTAAATCCGCATGCCGGTGAAGATGGAAATATCGGAAAGGAAGAAATAGAAAAAACAATCCCTGCAATCAAAAAATCGATGTTAACTGGTATTGATGGACCCTTTCCATCTGATTCATTTTTTGGAATGCATGATTATAAGAAATACGATGCTGTTTTAGGTATGTATCATGATCAAGTACTTATTCCATTCAAAATGATGAATATGTCAAATGGCGTAAATTACACAGCAGGGTTACCAATAATCAGAACTTCTCCCGATCATGGAACTGCATTTAATATTGCAAATAAAGGAATCGCTGATCCGACAAGCATAATTAATGCGGCAATCTGGGGAGAAAAAATCGCGGGTAAGAAGCTAAATGAAAAATCATCCCTATAAATATGTGGCTTTTATTTATTCCCATTTGATGGAATCTATTGATTATTCTGTTTGGGGTGATTATCTATCAGACCTTATTGATGGAGAGGGAATTAAACATCCATCAATTTTAGAATTATCGAGCGGACTTGGTAATCTCTCCTCTATATTATCAAAGAAATTTAGAAAAATTATTTGCTCTGATAATTCTTTGGACATGCTTATTAATTGCAAAAATAGCAAGTTACCTAAAATTTGTTTTGATATGAGAGAAATTCCAATAAAAAAAGAATTTGATATCTTGCTTTCCACCTTCGATAGTATTAATTATCTGCTTACATATAAAGATTTAGTAAAGCATCTTAAATCAGTTAAGAACTGTCTTTCTAAAAATGGATTTTATACTTTCGATGTAAGCTTAGAACTTAATAGTACTAAATACGCAAAACTCCTGAATCGGAAAGGAGAGTTTGAAGGAGTCCAGTATCGTCAGAGAAGTTTTTATGATATTATAAAAAAAATCCATACAAATAAATTTGAAATTACTTTACCGAATAAGAAAAAGATTCAAGAAACTCATCGCCAAAAAATTTATCCAATAGAAATATTTTTTAAAGCAGCTGATGAATCTGGTTTATATGTGCAAGATTGTTTTAATTGTTTTACATTTGATACAGTGAATAAAAAATCTGAACGAGCACAATTTATTTTAAGAAGGATTGATTAATGCTTGCCATTACAAGTGTAGATTTCAGTTACTCGACCCAGCCTGTATTTAAGAATCTAAATATTTCTATTGCACAAGGGGAATTTGCATTTTTAATAGGGAAAAGCGGAAGCGGAAAATCAACCTTATTAAAATTGATTTATATGGATTTGATTCCACAATCTGGAACAGTGGAATTTGATATATATAATTCTTCCTTGATTAAATCAAACGAGCTCCCATTTTTACGAAGGAAATTAGGAATAGTATTTCAAGATTTTAAATTATTGGAAGATAGAACTGTTTATGATAATCTTTCATTTGTATTAAAATTAACAGGGACACCGACCAAGCAAGTTAAAAGAAAAATAATGCATTCACTTTCTGATGTCGGACTTTCTCATAAACAGAATAATTATCCTTCTGAATTATCAGGGGGGGAGAGGCAGAGAATTGCAATTGCTCGGGCTATAATTAATGAACCTTTATTAATTATAGCTGATGAACCTACGGGAAATCTTGATCCTGAAACCGCAATTGAAATATTAGATATTTTTAAAAAGATTAATTCGCGCGGAACTTCAATTCTATTTGCTACTCATAATTATGATTTAGTAAAAAGAATTGATACTAAAATCTATAAATTAGAAGATGGGCGTGCTATAAAAGCAGTACTTAAAAAGAAAGCTGAATCTAATTGAGACCCAGCTTTTCTAAAATTTCTTTTGTTACATCATCAACATGTTGTGTCCCATCAATTTCGATAATTGTTACTTTATCTTGATAGTAATCAAAAACCGGAGATGTTGTATTGTGGTAAACTGAAAGTCTCTTTTTTATTACTTCTTCGTCATCGTCAGTTCTTTTTATGAAACTATTGACTTCGCCACAGACAGAACATTTCACGCCTTCAAATACTTCATCTTTACTAATTATTTTTCCGCATGAACTACATACTCTGCGCGATGAAAGTCTATTAATCATCACTTGATCTTCAGCATCAAGTTTAATGAGTTTAATATTTTTGATATCTAATTCATCAAAAATAGTTTTTAGCAATTGGGACTGAGGTAATGTGCGAGGGAAGCCATCAAGAATAAAACCATTTGAACATTTATCACCATTTAAAGTGTCCTTTACGATTCCCGCTACAATTTCATCCGGTACTAGTTCACCACTATCCATAATAGCTTTTGCTTTACTTCCTAATTCTGTTTTATTTTTTACAGCCTCTCTTAAAATGTCGCCTGTTGATATATGCGCAATATTTAATTTTTCAGAGATAATTTTTGCTTGTGTGCCTTTACCAACACCTGGGGCACCAAATATTATAAGGTTCATATTATTTTAGGGGTTTAATGAAAGTAATCAAAAATAAAATTAAACATAAATATCCATTTATACAATCTCAATCAATAGACTTTCTTTTTGATTTGAAAAAATTTTCTAATAGCATCTTTGATTCGTCAGAATAAATGCCGGAAAATAGATTTGGTTTATGATTATATTTCCCGCTTTCTATTAAATTAAATAAGCTTCCTGCCGCACCAAATTTTGGCTCAAATATTGAAAAATAGACAGTTCTAATCCTTGATAGTAAAATTGCACCAGAACACATTATACAGGGTTCGGCAGTAATATAAATATCACATTCATCCAATAATTTACTTTGAAGATTAGCTGATGCAGCAGTAATGGCAATCATTTCTGCATGTGCTGTTGCGTCTTTTAGAGTTTCAGTTTGGTTATATCCTTTACCAATTATTCTGTTATTATAAACAATTACAGCACCAATTGGAACTTCATTTTTCTCAAGAGCGTACTCAGCTTCCATGAGAGCGGAATACATAAATTTATAAACGTGTTCTGGGAATTGCATAAATTATCGATCAATTAGTACGCCCGGAAGGATTCGAACCCTCAACCCTTTGATCCGAAGTCAAATGCTCTATCCATTGAGCTACGGGCGCATATACAAATATATCTATTTACAAAATATAAGTATTTCTTTGCTTTACAGAAAATTTGATTTGCTAAAAAAAAAATTGCTCAGAAACTTTTTTAATATTTTATAAGTAATATTTGAATTTACACCAACCAGTCCTATCCATAGCATTGTGTTTGTTGAAATGTCTTTTGATGTCATCGAGAGTAAGAATGCAAGAAATAGATAAAATCTAATTTCTCTAGTATTATTAAACACCATAATTATAAATAGGGATATCAACCAAATCAAACCTAGAACGCCAAACTCTGCAAAGGATTCAGCAATTAGGTTATGTGGATATTTCATTAATTCTCCAAGTGCCCCTGAATTAGCAAACCCACCAAATCCAACTCCAAGAAATGGGTTCTCTTTAAATAATTCCCACGAGATTTGTAACGCCTCAATTCGTGGTTGATTATATAATAGTTTTAAATATCTATTTAATATGTTGAAATCATATAGAAAATAATCGATAGCAGCGAAAAATAGTATTTGTAGTATCAGTCCAGAGAATATATAAGAATACTTTTTCTTTGAACTCTGATAATTAAAAAAAATCAATAGAGAGGCTAATAAAGAAAAAATAAACCCAGCCCTTAATCCTGACAAATATAAACCTAGAAATATTACAGTTACAAGTATGTAAAACAATTTTCTATGTTGGAATGGATGATACTTATCAAATAACAGAATTATTATTACTGATGCAGATAAAAACCGGCCAACTATTACATAACTCCAACGGCTAATTCCAAAAATGTATGGAGTATTGTATTCGAAGGGATGAAACAAAATTATTACTAAAGAAAATACTAAACTTAGAAAGATAAGTGATTCAAAAAACAATTTGTTGCGGGACTCTGTTCTATTCTTATATAATATTTCTGCTACCCAAACCACTGGTATTACACTAATCAGTATATTAAGTATTTTTAAGAAGCCAAAATTAATATTGCTTGACCATAATAAGGATATGAAAGGAATAGAAATGAAAATTAAAATATTAATAAAAAATTTTGATTCAACCTTATTCAATTTATCAAAAGATATTGCAGATACAACAAGGATTATAGAGGATATGCTTTTTATAAGAAATGAAGTAAAGGAATAATTAGAAATGGTTGATAAGAGAAGGGTAAAAATGAAAAGATTAATTACAAGGAGTTCTTTAAATATTTTCGTCATAATGAGAGTAAAAAAAAAATCCCGGCATTGAACCGGGATTGTAAAACTATTCTTGCCTGAAATTCTTAAGTATCTCAATCAATGACATCAGTACGAAACCGATAGCAGCGAGAAAAAAATCATTGCCTTCAATCTTAAAAACTACATCATTAGTTAATAGTGAACCAAGATACTTGGTTAAAGCTAATACAACTAGAAAAATGGAAAAACCTAATATTCCTGCTAAGAAAGGTCTCAACAAGAAATTAGCTACATCAAACCTTTTCGGTTTCTCTGTTATGGTACCGTTCATTTCTCACCCTCATGAGTTATGTATGGTTTATTTATTTTCCTTCTTGTGGGCGTTCAAAAAATAGCAATTTTAATTATAAAAGTAAAGAAAAAGAATGTGAGCTAAGTCATAGAAGGAATAAAAAGAAGGAATAAAAAGTTCCCTCGGCAAATTGCCGAGGGATATAGAATTATTTTTTCTCAACGAAAATAAGATTGTAAATATACATCAAAAGAGTAGCGAGCAAACCAACCCCCGCCATCACAATAAATACCATATCAGGATTGTTTCCATCTTTCGCATAAGTTTGATATAGCCACCCGCCAAATGGATCACCAACGAAGCGTGCAATTGCAATAGGAAGGAAGGCGTAGCCTTGAAACAAACCTTGTTGTCCAGCCGGTGCAATTTCAGAAATATATTCATAATAGCGAGGAGCTTGAATCATTTCACCGATTGAAAATGCTGCAATTCCTGCTACAATAGTTAAAACACTTGGATGAATTAATATTATAATCCATATCAGACTTGAGACAGCAAATCCGGTTAGGATTGCGTGTGGTGTTGAAAGTTTTTTTGTTAATAAATTGACCGGAATCTGTAATAAGATTATTGCACCTGCGCCTGCCCATGATTGAATAATCTCATAAGGTGCATCTTTACTAATAAAATCAACTATATAATAAGGAACAATGATAAATTCCTGCCAAAAAATTATCCAGTAAAGGGAATAAATCAATAAGAAGATCATGAATTTATAATTTGCTAAAACGAGTACTAAATTCTCTAATTTCTTTCCTAAAGACTCTGAAGGAAGGGAAGATGTCTCTTCATTAACCACTTCTTTATATAAAAATATATTTACTACAACCATTGCAGCACAGCTGATAGAAGAAACCAAGTAAACAAATTCGTTTCCAAAATTATTTCTAACAA
This sequence comes from Melioribacteraceae bacterium, assembly GCA_023230485.1. Classification (GTDB taxonomy): domain Bacteria; phylum Bacteroidota; class Ignavibacteria; order Ignavibacteriales; family Melioribacteraceae; genus BRH-c32. The sequence continues at coordinate 46,151 of JALNXG010000008.1, read as the reverse complement.
AATATGCAATCGTAGGTCCAATCATAGCGCCAACATTTACTATCCAGTAATAAACTGCAAATCCTAATGATTTTGATTCGGGTTTTGAACCTACTGCCACTGATCCGAGTACAGACGGTTTGATAAATGAACCGCCGAAAGCTGTAAGTAATAGGAATACCATCAGAAGCCAATACTTATCCATTCCATCATAAGCACCGGCAAAAACACTCATCCCAACTGACCCGATCAAAAAATAACCAAGTGCAAGAACAGTAAAGGCAACATTAAATGCTCTTTTGAATCCCCATTTATCAGCTAATGTTCCTCCCAAGATAGGAAGCAAGTAAATCATACCTCCGAAGATACCTGATAAGGTCCCAGCTTGTGATTCAGAAAATCCTAAATCGTTTCGCATATAAATCATAAAGACAATTTGCTGACCGTAATACGCTAATCTTTCAAATAATTCCATTCCATTGGCGACCCAAAATGAAGAATGGAAACCGCTCTTAAATTCATTTAGTCTTTCCGCAATTTTCATAAAACCCTCAGAAAATGATTTTGTGAAAATAAACACTAATTCAATCAAATGCTTTTAATAAATCGTATCTCGAAAAAAAAATTAGTATGTCGATTTCATTATATATAATTTTGTTAAGTAGTAAAATAATTTCTCCACATAAACTAATAGAGGGCACTATGAGTTTTTTTAAGCACGAGTCGGCTTATGTCGATGATCCGGTTGAGATAGGCGAAGGAACTAAAATATGGCATTTCAGCCATGTTCAATCCGGCTCAAAAATTGGAAACAATGTTGTCATTGGTCAGAATGTAAATGTCGGCAACAATGTAATAATAGGGAATTATGTAAAAATCCAAAATAACGTTTCAGTCTATGAAGGCGTTACTTTAGAAGATTATGTTTTTTGCGGACCATCAATGGTTTTTACTAACATTCTTGACCCAAGAAGTAAATACCCACAAGTTGGGGCAAAATATTATTTAAAAACTATCGTTAAAGAAGGTGCTTCACTAGGAGCTAATTCAACTGTAGTATGCGGGCATGACGTAGGCAGATTTGCATTTGTTGGTGCAGGTGCTGTCGTTACGAAGAACATTCCCGATTTTGCTCTTGTAGTTGGTAATCCGGCTCGAATTGTAGGATGGGTTTCGGAAGCAGGAAGAAAACTTCACTTTGATAAAGAGGGTTTTGCATTCTGCGAAAAGGCAAATAAAAAATACAAATTAGAAAATGGTACTGTTAAGGAGGTAGAATAATGAAAGTTCCTTTATTGGATTTGAAACCACAATATCTAGCGTTGAAAAATGAAATCGATGCCGCTATGGCAAAAGTTGTTGATTCACAATATTTTATTAATGGTCCTGATGTTGCAGGTTTAGAAAAAGATATTAATGATTATATCGGATGTAAATATTCGATAGGCGTGTCTTCGGGTACAGATGCTTTATTGCTCGCATTAATGGCAATAGATATTAAGCCAGGCGATGAAGTAATCGTTCCTACATATTCATTCTTTGCTACTGCCGGAGTTGTAGCACGTTTGAATGCTATTCCTGTACTTGTAGATTCTGATCCAGTTACATTTAATATTGACCCTGCAAAAATTGAAGAGAAAATAACTGAAAAAACTAAGGCAATCACTCCGGTTCATTTATATGGACAGTCGGCTGATATGGATGCTATAATGGAGATTGCAAATCGTCATAATTTAGTTGTTATTGAAGATGGTGCACAAGCTATTGGTGTACAATATAAAGATGGAAGAAAAGTTGGTACTCTGGGTCATATTGGTTGTTTTTCATTTTTCCCTTCTAAGAATCTTGGTTGCTTTGGAGATGGTGGCATTTGCACTACAAATGATGAAAAACTTTATCATATGATGAAAATTATGAGAATGCATGGAGCAGAACCAAAATATTTCCATAAAGTAATTGGTGGTAATTTTAGAATTGATACACTTCAGGCAGCTATTCTTAGAGTAAAACTACCCCAACTTGATTCATGGTCAGAAAAACGTAGACAAAATGCTAAGTTGTATTCAAAACTATTTATAGAAGCTGGATTAGCTGAAAGAGAGGGTATAACTCAGCTTGAGGCAAAGAATCAAGTGCTAATTCCTAAAGCTGTCTATAAAGAAACGGGACACACTAATTACCATATCTATAACCAGTATATTTTAAGAGTGGAAGATAGAGATGGATTACTTGATTACCTAAGGTCAAAAGATATTGGCTGTGAAGTTTATTATCCTGTTCCATTTCACCGTCAAGAATGTTTTGCATATCTAAATTCAAATGATTCTGATTATCCGGTATCTAATTATGCGGCTGAACATTCCTTAGCAGTTCCTATATATCCGGAATTGACTGAGGAACAAATTAAGTTTGTAGTTTATTCAATAGCTGAATTTATTAAGAAATAAACTCTTTCCATATAATTACCCCTTGCAATTTTGCAGGGGGTAAGAATTATGCTTCTCAACATTATTCTTATTTAATCTTCGAAATAGTTTTGTTAAACAAAACTTATCCTTACTTTATTTGCTTATTATTGAGCAATTCACTATTTATGTTTATTAAACTTACATGGTTTATCAAATAGGGTGCAAAATGGATATTAAGATTATAATATTCTTCTTATTTTTCCCAATCATTTCAGTAGCACAATCACATTCAATAATAATAGATGGCAATCCTTCAGACTGGATTGGCACGCCTTCTTCAACTGTTCACGGAACAACTTACTCAAGTAGTGAGTGGATATATACAGGCGAGATAAATGATACACGTACTGATACATCACCTTTTTGGATCGACGGGGAAGATATTACAGAAGTTAGATTTGCAACTGATGGTACAGACTTTTTCGGTATGATTAAAGTGAAAAGTTTGAATCCAATTGACCTTCCGGTTTATTCGATTGCACTGAATAATGGAACGGGTAATATGAATTATATCGGAGATGAGAGTCAGACTATCTTTGGATATAACAAGCAGAGATCAAGTACAAATATTGATATACATTTTATTCAAATAGGTGGCATGGATGATCTTTGTATCGAATTATTTTCTGGAGATGGTTGGTATTTCCCTTCAAACAATGCAAAAGTTAGTTATAATCTTAGTTATAATTGTGTGGAATTTTCAATTCCCTTAAATGAATTGGGTATTACTTCCACAAGTAATATTGTTATTACGTTAGCATCATTTTTTAGAAATGATTATTATCTCCTAGCAGCATCAAATAACGATAAGGACAATACCGTAGATTTTCCCGGTTCTGATGCAGTAGATGTAATGACCCCCGGAGCTTCTCAAGGGGATCTTACGGTAAGAGAAGAATACCATACTTATGGCTTGATTCAATCCTTTGCCGAAATTGATATTTCGCAGGCACCACTTCCTGTGGAATTGACTTCTTTTTCGGGAGTATTTGCAAATAATTCAATTCTTCTTAATTGGGAAACTGCAACCGAAGTAAATAATTATGGATTTGAAATTCAACGAATTTCATTGATAGGGGAGTGGGAAAAAATTGGTTTTATACAAGGGCATGGTAATTCAGCCGCACCAAATCAATATTCATTTATCGACAAAACTGCTTCGTTTGGGGAGTACTCTTATAGGTTGAATCAGATAGATTTAGATGGTACTTCCGAATTATATGAGGCAATCACAATTAAAGCAAGAGACCTTCCTTCAACAATTTTATTGAATCAGAATTACCCAAATCCGTTTAATCCAACAACTCAAATAAATTTTGCTGTGAAAGAAAAATGTAATGCAAAATTAATAGTTTACGATGTATTAGGAAATGAAATTTCAACTTTATTTAACGGGGAAGTAAATCCAAATACAATTTACAAAGCAGAATTTGATGGCTCTAATTTATGCACCGGAATTTATTTTTATAAATTGGTTGCGTCTTCCAGTATCGAATCGAAAAAGATGTTATTGATTAAGTAAAATGAGAGTAGGGGACACAAATTATTTCCCAGACCAAATAACAAATGGCATAAGTATAAAAAAAGGCGGCTTAATTTGCCGTCTTTATAATTACAGGGTCAACATTATTATTTCCTTACTTCTTAGTTTTTGATACCTCGCACCTATTTAGTAAATTTGGCAATTATGAAAATATTTGTTCCGTTATTTCTATTTTTAATTTTTTCAGCATTGTTAATGATTAATGCCGATTTGCAGAAAGAAGATTTTGCTCCTCAAAAAGGGAATCAAGATTATCGAAGCGGAATAAAAATAGACAACGCCTCTGATTACATGCCTGCTGCGAATTATGATTTTGACGTAAAATTTGATCCTCTCTCAAAACTTCTTGAAGTAAAGGAAAAGATGGTGTGGATTAATAACACCATGTTTCCAACCGATAAAATCTATCTTCATTTATATGCCAATGCTTATAAAAATAATAAGACATTTTTTGCATCTTACTATTCTCTTGATGAAGAGGAGAGGACTTCAATTGAATTTAAAGCAATTTATTTAAACGATACTAAAATTGAATTGTCTTATCATGTTAAGAACGGCAATCAATTTGATAGCACTGTTGCATTTATACAACTACAAAATAAATTGGCAAAGGGTGATTCTGCGGTTGTGGAAATGGAATATCAATTAAAAGTGCCGAAATCAGTAAAAAGATTCGGTTATGCCACAGGGAGGAATTTTTCTTTTGTATCGCAATGGTTCCCGAAAGCAGGAGTTTTCCAGGATGGAAAGTGGATTTGCGAACCTTATTACCCTTGGCTTAACTTCTTCTCCGATTTTGGAAATTATAATTTCAGTATTGAAGTTCCAACGAATTTTGTGGTAGGTGCAACGGGTTCCTTGGTCATGGAGTATTCGAGTTCAGTTTCTAAAATTTTTTCTTTCAAGCAAAATGGTGTTCATGATTTTGCTTTTTTTGTAACTGATGAAATCTTATATAAAAAAGAAGAATATAAAAGAAAAGATGGAACGATAATTTCGATAAATCTTTTCGTTCAACCGGAAAGAGAAAAATATTTCTGGCGATATAAGGATGCAGTGAAAAATAGTCTTGAGTTTTTTGAAGATAATATCGGAGATTATCCTTATGAATCAGTAACATTGGTTGATGTGCCAAAGACATCAGCATCAGGTGGAATGGAATATCCAGGGATATTTACTGTTAGTGCGGAACTTTTCTCTCCGCATGGCACTATGCAGCCTGAATATTTAGCTATACATGAATTTACACATCAATTTTTTCAAGGACTTATTGCAAATAATGAAGTTTATGAAGCATGGTTGGATGAGGGGTTTACTTCTTATGTGGCTACTAAAATTATATATAAATATTATGGCGGTGGATTTGCAAACTTTAAGATTGCTACACATGTTCCTGTATTCGGTTTGAATTTTCTTATGTATAGAGAAATACCAATTATTTATACTTTAGCAGATTTAAAAGTGCCGGAAGGTTTAGCCGCGGCAAACTCTTATTATAGAAATCTTACAATTGGGACTCTCGCAGATACTTCTTATCAGCTTCCTTCACGTTTATCTTATGCCGTTAATTCTTATTCAAAACCGGAATTAGTTCTTCTTTCACTCGAACGCTATATTGGATATAAGAATATGATGAGCTTATTGAAGGAATATTATAATCGTTATAAATTTAAACATCCAACTGCATTAGATTTTATAAAGTTAACTAAAGAGAGAGAGGGAGACAAGTTAGGTTGGTTCTTTAGGGAGTTTTATTATAATGCTCGTGTTCATGATTATGCAATTACAGGGATTAAAAAAGTTGGACAAAATGATTATGAGATTTTAGCAGAACGTTTACGTGAAGGTTTTTTCGCAAACGATATTGCAGTTTATACAGATAAAGACACTCTATATCAGAAATGGACAGAAAATGTACGTTATAAAGTTTTCAAGTTCCATACTAAAAATGAAGTATTGGCAGCGGAAATTGATCCATATAGAAAAAATATGTTAGATATTAATTTTGCTAATAATTCTTATACGGTAAATGGTAAATACTGGGCTTCTATTTCGATTAGTCTCAGATGGTTCTTTTGGATTCAGAATGCTTTGATGATTCTTGGGAGCATCGGATGATAGTTTCGATAAAGGATTTTATTTTACACGGAGTTCGTACAGTTTTTTATAAATCCAAGTTTGTTGTTCTATTGTGGGCAATTAATGCTATCTCGGCAATAGTTTTAACGGTGCCTATTTATCAGCTCCTTATTGATTCACTAGGACATTCACTTTATAGTGACAAATTAGCTGTGGATTTTGATCTGATGTGGTTTGCTCAATTTCAAAATATTTATAAAATCCATATAGGACAAATTCCACTTAATATTTATTTCGTGGTAGGTATTTACACATTGATCCAAACTTTTTTCTTAGGTGGATTGATTTCAGTTTTCAATCAGCCACAAAAAAATCATATGGTCGATTTTTTCTTCGGTGGGGTTAAGTATTTTTATCGTTTCGTAAAAATTCTCGTTGCTACATTATTCCTCTATGGTGCTGCTTTTATTGCTAATGATCTTCTTGGGGATTTAATTGGTTGGGCATATAACAGTTCTGAAAGTGTAATGGGAGATTTTGTTTTTCGCTCCCTAAGATATATCCTTTTAATATTCTTTATAGGTGTAATATCGATAATTGCCGATTATTCAAAAGTATCACTGGGTGTAAAAGATTCATATAAAATATTCAGGGAAATTTATTCCGCAATGTTATTTATAAAGAAAAATTTCCTCAAAGTTTTTACAGTTTTTCTTATAGTTTCGATATTAGGTGCCTTAGGAGCGGTTTTTTATAACCTTTTAAATCGATTTATCCCTCGAACACCATATTATTATTTGGTTCTCACCTTTATTCTTCAACAAATGTTAATTATCTTTAGACTTTATATCCGAATGCTTTTCTGTGCAACTGAAGTTTCGCTGTATAAAGATTTAAGTGCAGAAATAGAAACAGGAAATGTTATAAATAATTAGGAGATGTAATGTCAATTATTCCAATCACTGTTTATGGTGATAAAATACTTCGGGAAAAAGCAAAACCCGTTAAAGAAGTATCGGATGAAGTAATAGGTAAAATAACCAGCATGTTCGATACGATGAGAAATGCTTCCGGTATCGGCTTGGCTGCTAATCAAGTTGGTTTTAGAGATTCATTGTTCGTTATTGATTTAAGACCTGTTGAAGGTTATGAGAAGTCTAAACCATTAGTAATGATTAATCCAAAAATTACAGAAAAATCTGATGAGTTAGTCGTTATAGAAGAAGGTTGTCTAAGTCTTCCGAATTTAAGAGCAGACGTTGAAAGACCAAAAACGATTATTGTAAATTATCTTGATCCTGATGAGAAAGAACAAACTTTAGAAGCTGATGATTTTTTAGCGAGAGTAATATTGCATGAATATGATCATTTGTTAGGAAAAATGATCCCTGATAGAATCTCAATTAAAATGAAAAACCGTCTTCAAAGTTACCTACAACGAATTACTAAACGGGAAATTGAAATCGATTACCCAATTACAGAGATATAATAAATTGAAAATTATTTTTATGGGGACACCCGATTTTGCTGTCCCTTCTTTAGAAGCAATTAATATTTCAGATCATCAATTGATTGGGGTAGTTACTGCAGCTGATAAGGAGAGGGGAAGAGGAAGAGAAATCTCTTTCACTCCGGTAAAAGATTACGCAATTAAAAATAAAATACCTGTCTTACAACCCGAAAAATTAAAAGACCCAAAGTTTATAGAAATAATTAAAGCGCTTTCACCCGATTTAATTATCGTTATTGCATTTAGAATATTACCCAAAGAGATTTTTGAAATACCTAAATATGGTACATTCAATGTGCATGGGTCGTTATTACCAAAATATCGAGGTGCCGCACCAATTCAATGGAGTTTAATTAATGGGGATACTGAAACAGGTTTAACCACTTTTTTTATTCAAGCGAAAGTAGATACGGGAAATATTATACTTCAGAAAAAAATTCCAATCGATAAAGAAGATAATTTTGGTACACTTCACGATAAACTCCAGTTTCTAAGTATAGACATGGTTCTTGAAACAATAAAAACTATTGAATCGGGAAATGTAGAATTATTAAAACAAGATGAATCTCAAGTGAGTAGTGCCCCAAAAATTACAAAAGAAAATTCTATAATTGATTGGCATCAGTCAGGCGAAAAAATTTATAATTTAATCAGGGGACTTTCTCCCTATCCAGCCGCATATTTTAAACATAATTCAAAATCATATAAAGTATTCTCGTCAAAAATAAAAGATGATCTTATATTGCAACCAGGCGAGATAGTACAAACAAAGAATGAAATATTTATAGGCACTTCAACAACTGCTTTAGAAATAACTGAAATCCAACCCGAAGGAAGAAAAAGAATGAAATCTGATGATTTTTTGCGGGGCTATTCTTTACTTAAAAATTAATGAGTTACGATGAGAAATAATCGTTATAACAGTGTTTTAGAAGCAATCGGGCGCACTCCGATTGTTAAACTTGGTAATATATCTAAAGATTTAAAAGCTACTATTTGGGCAAAATTGGAATTTATGAATCCGGGTGGAAGTGTCAAAGACCGTATAGCGAAATATATGATCGAAAAAGCTGAACGCCTCGGTAAACTAAAACCCGGTGATACTATTATTGAAAATTCCTCCGGAAATACTGCTATGGGTCTTGCCATTGTGGCAAGACAAAAAGGGTATAAACTTAAAATTGTTATTCGTAATACTCAAAGCGAAGAAAAAATTAAAATGCTCGAAGTTCTCGGCGTTGATGTAATAAAAGTGGATGCTACTTTACCTCCTTCTGATCCAAAATCGTATAATAATTATGCTGCTAATCTTGCTAAGGAAGATACTTCACTTTTTTATATTGATCAGCATAATAATATGGATAATAATGAGTCTCACTATATGACTACCGGACCGGAACTTTGGGAACAGATGGAGGGTAATATTGATTACTTTGTTGCTGGGGTCGGAACGGGAGGTACTCTTTTTGGAGTCGGTAAATTCTTAAAAGAAAAGAACCCCAATATAAAGCTTATTGGTATCGATCCTTATGGTTCAGTTTTTTATGATTATTATAAAACAAAAAAAATGATAACTCCATATAGATATTTCGTTGAAGGAATTGGTGATGAATTTATATTACCAACCGCTCCGCTTGATATGATGGATGATATGCTCCAAATAGAAGATACAAAGGCAATTGGTTGGACCAAAAAATTAGCTTTTGAGGAAGCAATAATTGCGGGCGGTTCTTCAGGGGCAAATGTATGGGGTGCAGTACAGATTGCTAAACAGATTGATCGCGAAGCAAATATTGTTACTCTTATATGTGATACCGGTTATAAGTACCTAAGTTCTATTTATAATGATGAATGGCTTAAAAAAAATAATTTATAGTGTGTAAGAAGATGCAGGAATTTATTTAAAAAGGAATGAATGAACATAATAAGAATTAAAAATGCTTCTTTCTATGCTTATCATGGAGCAATGAAAGAAGAACAATTTATCGGTGGGAAATTTGAAGCTGATGTCGATCTCTACACAGAGTTTGAAGAAGCAGCGAAGACAGATGATCTAAAATTGACTCTAAATTATGATGATGTTTATAAATTCATCAATAAATTGGTTCATGAAAAAAAATATCATTTAATTGAGACATTGGCTACGCTTATCGCAGATGGATTATTGAATCGATATCCAAAGATTTCTAAAATTGCCGTTAGAGTTAGGAAGCATCATGTTCCGGTGGGTGGCGTCTTAGATTATGTTGAAGTCGAGGTAATTAAAGAAAATGTCTAATACTATATGTTATTTAGTATTAGGGAGTAATCTTGGAGATCGATTGTCCTTTCTTCAAAAATCAATTGATTTGCTGGGAAATTCTAGCGAAATAAAAATTCAAAAGGTTTCTTCTATTTACGAAACTCTTTCTTACGGGAATGACCAACAAAACAATTATTATAATTTAGCTCTGGAAGTTTCTACATCACTTTACCCGATACAATTATTAGAAAAATTAAAAAATATTGAAAAGGAACTCGGTAGAACTAATAGTGATAAGAAATGGTATCCTCGGGAAATAGATATTGATATTATATTATTTGGTAACGAAAAGATAGATTCAGCATTACTTACAATACCTCATTATGATCTTGAAAATAGAGATTTTTTTATTATTCCACTGCTAGAATTAAATAGCACTTTAATTTTACCGATTAACGGACAAAATTTAAGAGATATTGATAAAAGTGTACTAAAAATTAATATTATTCGTAAATTGGATTTTCAAATAAACTTTTAATGGATAAAGTATTGTCATCAATAAAATATATAGCCATAGAAGGTGTGATTGGTGCAGGAAAATCATCCTTAGCTAATTTATTGGCATCAAAACTCGGTGCTAATTTGGTGCTAGAGGAATTTGAATTGAATCCATTTTTAGAGAAATTTTATGATGATAGAAAGCGATACGCATTTCAAACGCAGATGTTTTTTTTAATAAACAGATTTAAGCAGCAGCAGCAAATAATGCAGCCAAACCTTTTTTTGAATTATATTGTTTCCGATTACATTTTTGATAAGGATAGAATTTTTGCTTATCTAAATTTATCAGGTGAAGAACTTAAATTATATGAAACCATATTTCCTCTCTTAGAGCGTGATATTCCGAAACCGGATTTGGTTATATTCTTACAATCAAGTACTGATCGGCTTCTGCAAAACATAAAAAAAAGGGATAGGAAAATTGAAAAGAGTTTATCTATTAATTATTTAGATGAACTTTCGGATGCTTATAATTCATTTTTCTTTAAGTATAATAAAACCCCACTATTGATTGTTAATACTTCTGAATTTGATTTTGTTAATAATTCAAACCATTTTGATGAATTATACAATCAAATATTTAGGTCTGATCGTGGTTTTATTGAATATTTTAATCCCGATGTAAGAGGTTAATTTTGATTCGATTTATTTTTTATTCCGTCATATTTTATTTTATAATGAAGGTTGTAAACTATTTTTTCAGGAAACCCGCTAAGCAAAGTAGAAATGATTTCAGTAGAAGTGAACCGAGAAGAGAAGATAGTGAAAGACCTTTGCCTAAGGAAAAGATTAATCAAAAGGATGTAATTGAAGCTGAGTTTGAAGAAATAAAATCAGATCAAAAGTGAAGCTCAATATTATTAATAATATATTGAATTCATTTCTTCGTAATCTCTTCGGTTTAAAAGAACGATTTACATATCAGTTACCTCCATTAAAAAATGTATTAATTATACGACCTCATAATCAGTTTGGCGATATGTTGGCTAGTATTCCATTATTCAGAGCAATAAAAGAAAAGTATCCCGAATGTTCAATTACACTTATCGCCAGTCCCGATAATCATTATGCAGTAGAAAAAAATGAATATTTAGAAACTGTTTATCTTTTCAATAAGAAAAAATTGTTTTACTCAATTAGTTATTCAAAGGATTTAAACAATTTATTGAAAACTGAGTGGGATGTTGTAATCGTTCCTTTCACGGTTGCAATTTCTAAAACAAGCTGTATATTAGCTGGGTTGGCTAATTCATCCAATAAGATCGGATTGCGCAATCTAAATGGTATTCATAATAATTATGATTTTGTATTTAATTACCGAATTGATTTAGATTGGAAGAAGCATCCTGATTCTCATGTCTCAGATTTTATACAAGAATTAATACGTCCATTTGGTATTTCGACTAAAAATTTCCAATCTCATGTTTCATTTGATGAACAGGATTTATTAGTTGCTGAGAATTTCTTAAAAACTAATTTCAGTGAAAGCAAAAAATTAGTTGTTGGACTACATGTTGGAGCAGGTAAAACACCGAACAGATGGTCTTTGGATAATTTCATTTTTATTATTAATTATCTTAAAAATATTTTTGATGCTAGAATTTATTTAACCGGAAGTACAAATGATTCGGAAGAACTTAATTACATAAAAAACCATCTAACAATTAAAATTGGTTATTATGTAAATCACTCAATTCCTGAACTTGCGGCTTTAATCTCGGAATCTGATCTTTTTATTACAAATGATACCGGTGTAATGCATGTAGCAGGTTCGACAAATGTTAGTCAAATATCTTTGTTTGGTCCAACTAATCCTTTTAATTGGGCTCCTCTTGGCAATAATAAGTATTTTTTAAGAAAATCCGATTTGATTGATGATATAAAAGTTGAAGAAGTAATTAGTCTTATTGACCGGTTGCTTTCAGATAAATATTTTGCTGCATTAGATTTAGGAACTAACTCTTTTCATCTAACAGTTTTGAAAAAAAAATCAAATGGATCACTCGAACAGGTTTATGATGAAAAAGAATATGTACGTATTGGAGAGTCTGTTTTTAACAATGGGTTTATTATTACAGATGATAAGATTGAACAATCAAAAAATATCATAAAAAAGTATTATGAAATCATAAAATCTTATGATGCTAAATCTAAAATCATCGCAACAAGTGCTATTAGAGACGCAGTAAATGGTGACGAATTTATTTCCTTAATGAGTAAAGAAATAAATTCAAAGATAGAAATTGTTGATGGAAATAGAGAATCGTTATTAATATATAAAGGCGTTCAGAATTCCCTAGTAAATGGAAAAAAATATTTAATCATAGACCTTGGTGGGGGTAGTACTGAATTTATTATTGCAGATAAATATAAAATCTATTTCTCTAAAAGTATTAATCTTGGTATTATTCGATTAATGAAAATGATTTTCCCTGAATATATTGTTCAGGATGAAAATATTATTATAGCAAATAAATTGATAAATGAATCATTTAGTAATTTAATCCCTAAATTAATGGAAATTGGATTCGATTCTGTCATAGGAGTTTCAGGAACATTTATTTCTATCAACAAATTTATTAATTCGAATGGAAGAATTGTCAAAAATGAATTCAATGTTTTTAAGAACCTTGTCTTATTAAAAAAAACAGTAGAAGAAAGAAGAGAATTAGAGGGTTTAGATCCGGCTCGTGCTGATATTATCCCTGCTGGTTTTCTTATTATTGATAATTTATTTCATTCATTAAAAATAGATTCCATAACAATATCTTATAAATCAATTAGAGACGGTTTAATAAGCGAATTAATTTCCTCATGAGAATAACTATTTTGCATTTATTGAGCGGCGTCTTTATATTTGATCTTTATTAATTATCCCAAAACAACCATAATATGAAACCAGAAACCTATATCAATAAGTTAGAAAATTTTGTAGATCAACAAGTAACATTAAAAGGTTGGTTATACAATAAAAGATCAAGCGGTAAGCTTAAATTTTTAATCATCAGAGATGGCTCGGGCTATTGCCAATGTGTTGTATTTAAAGGCAATGTATCAGAAGAAATTTTTGAATTAGCTGATAAGCTCACTCAAGAATCATCATTTGAAATAACAGGAAAAGTAAAGAAAGAACCACGTTCTGTAGGAGGTTATGAATTAGATGCTACTGATATTAAGTTGATCTCATTAGCACAAGAATATCCAATCACGCCAAAAGAACATGGAATAGAGTTCTTAATCGATAACCGTCATTTATGGATAAGATCAAAAAGACAGGTAGCTATTCTTAAGATAAGACATAGAATCATTAAAGCTATCAGAGACTTTTTTGATAACAAAGATTTCACTTTATTTGATCCTCCGATAATTACTCCAAATGCGTGCGAAGGTACATCTACACTATTTGAAATGGATTATTTCGATTTAGGTAAAGCATATCTTACACAATCAGGTCAGCTATATGCCGAAGCAGGTGCATTGGCTTTAGGAAAGATTTATACTTTTGGACCAACTTTTAGAGCTGAAAAATCTAAAACTAGAAGACACCTTACCGAATTTTGGATGGTCGAACCGGAAGCTGCTTTTTATGATTTAGACGACAATATGGATCTTGCTGAAGAATTTTTAGAGTACATCGTTCAATCTGTGCTTAAAGATAGAATGCAGGAATTAATCGAACTAGAAAGAGATGTAACAAAATTAGAGAATATTAAGCGTCCGTTCCCAAGAATTTCTTATGATGATGCAGTAGAAGTTTTAAAGAAAAAAGGTGTTGATTTCAGATGGGGCGATGATTTCGGTGCAACTGATGAAACTTTAATAGCAGAGGATTACGATAAACCTGTTATGGTGCATCGTTATCCTTCTGAAGTAAAAGCATTTTACATGAAACGTGATCCTGAAAATCCGAAAGTCGCGCTTGCAGTTGACGTTTTAGCTCCCGAAGGATATGGCGAGATTATAGGTGGAAGCCAAAGAGAAGATGATCTAAATCTTCTACTAGAAAGAATTAAAGAACATAATCTTCCTCAAAACTTCTTTGAATGGTACCTTGATTTAAGAAGATTTGGTTCAGTACCTCATTCAGGATTCGGTCTTGGACTTGAAAGAACAGTTAGCTGGATATGCGGACTTGAACATTTAAGAGAAGCAATTCCATTCCCAAGAATGATTTATAGAAATACTCCATAGATTTATTAAGTAATTATAATTGTAGCCGTCCCAAATTTTTGTGGCGGCTATTTTTTTATTAACCTTTCGAACTTAGAAAATATTTCATTTTTAGAATTGATTATTCTTCTACGTATATTCTTTTTTTAAGGAACTTTTTCCTTATTTTTTCCATTCATAATAGTAGCAACAAAAATTATTATAATATTTCATAAAAAAATGGTGAATATGATTAAGAAAACAGCACTGATGTTGGTCGCTTTTTTTATTTCAGCTTACGATATATTTGCTTCTTCTGATGGAGGAGCATTAACGCAACTACCAAGCATCTATATGGTAATTCCTTTTGTGCTTCTATTGGCATTAATAGCAACAGGACCATTATTATTCCATCATTTTTGGGAAAAATATTATCCTTTAATATCTATTTGTCTTGGAGCGGGAACTGTAATATATTATATGTATATACTTAATGATTGGAGCACTCTTAATCATACATTAGCTGAATATATATCATTCATTGCAATATTAGCTTCCTTATTTGTTGCTTCGGGAGGAATACTTATTAATGTTGATAAAAAAGCAACTCCTTTGGTGAATGTTCTGATTCTTCTTCTTGGTGGGGTTTTAGCTAATTTTATTGGTACAACCGGTGCATCAATGCTTCTGATACGTCCCTTCATAAAAATTAATAAAGACCGTATAAGACCTTTCCATTTAGTCTTTTTTATATTTATTGTAAGTAATATCGGTGGAGCACTAACACCAATCGGTGACCCTCCACTTTTCTTAGGTTTCTTAAGAGGAGTTCAATTTTTTTGGGTCATTGGACAAGTATGGTACATATGGATTCCAACAATATTATTATTGCTAGCAATATTTTATGTGATTGATTCAAGGAATTATTCTTCTCTTCCCGATACTAATGAATATAGCGGTAAAATCGAGATTAAAGGGGCTAAAAACCTATTCTTCTTGCTTATTATACTGATTTCTGTATTCATCGATCCTAATATAATCTCATGGGTTCCAAATTTATATCCAATTCCTTTTGGGATTAGAGAAATAATTATGTTTTCAGTAGTCTATTTATCATACAAAATGGCGGATAAAGAGATTTTAAAAAAGAATGATTTTAATTTTGAACCGGTAAAAGAAGTTTCATATTTATTCATAGGAATATTTGCGACAATGATTCCTGCACTTCAATTAATTGGAAATCAGGCAAGTCTATATGGCGATAAATTAAATCCGGGAATATTTTATTGGGCTACAGGTATTTTATCAGCATTTTTAGATAATGCCCCGACATACCTTAATTTCCTTAGTGCTTCACTAGGTAAGTATGGTCTAGATGTAAATCAGCCGGATCAAGTACTTCAATTCCAAAATTTATATCCGGTCTATTTGCAGGCAATTTCAATCGCGGCAGTATTTTTTGGCGCTATGACTTATATTGGTAATGGTCCTAATTTTATGGTCAAATCAATTTGTGAAAAATCAGGAATTAAAATGCCTAGTTTTTTCGGACTATTATTTAAATACTCTTTACCGATTTTATTACCTATTTTTACCTTAATTTGGTTGATAATGTATTTCGGAAAGATTTAATAATGGAGTAATTATGATTCCTCTTTATTCATCGGAGCAGATAAGAGCACTGGATAATTATGCTATACAAAGAGAAAAGATGCCTTCCATTATATTAATGGAAAATGCGGCTATAAATATTCTCAAAATACTGAGAGAAAAATTAGATTTTACGAAAATAAATACTACTTTAATTTTATGCGGTAAAGGGAATAATGCTGGAGATGGATTTGCATTAGCGAGACATTTAGTCAATCACGATAATTCTGTTTATATATTATTAACGGGGTCTGAAAAGGAATATCCTTCTGATGCAAAAACGAATTTTGATATATGTAAACAGATAGCACATAGTTCAGAAAAACTAAAATTTATTAGATACAAAAACGCTAAATCTGTTGATTCGATTGGGAAAATTGATTTGATAATTGATGCTCTTCTAGGAACTGGATTTAAGGGGAAATTAGAAAATCGCTATAAAACAATAATCGAGAAATTTAATAATCTCACCGCAATAAGAGTAGCAATTGATTCTCCAACAGGATTGACACTTGCAACATCAACTGGAGAAGTAATTTTTAATTCCAATTATACAATTACTCTTGGTGGATTGAAAAGCGGACTTTTTTATGGAAAAGGATATGAAAATGGCGGCTCAATTTCGTTTGGTGCCATTGGAATAAGAGATTCAATTTTACTAAGACAAAAACCCGAATCTTTTCTATTAGATAAAAATGATGCTTTAGCGGGTCTCCCGGAAAAAAATAAAACTTCTAATAAATACAGTGCCGGGAAAGTGTTAGTAATAGCCGGTTCTGCTAAGTATGTAGGAGCGGCAATATTGACTTCGAATGCAGTTTTTAATTCCGGAGCGGGTGCTTGTTACTTAGCAATCCCAGATTCTATGAAATCGATTTTTCAAACAAAATCACTTTCCACAGTCGCAGCTCCTTATAATGATTCGAATAAAAAATATTTAACAAAGAACGCCCTTGAAGACTTTAATGATATTGCAAAAAAATGCGATGTTATAGCAATAGGTCCCGGAATTGGCAGGGAAGAGGAAACATTAAAAGAAGTTAGTTCTATTATAAAGAAATATAATAAGAGAGTTGTTATAGATGCTGATGCATTAACACTTTTTAAGGATGGAAATTATAAAAAGCACAACTTGAAAAATGCAGTTCTTACACCGCATCATGGAGAATTTGCTTCAATGCTTAGTTTGTCAGTAGAAGAATTAGAATCTGATATTATGAAATTTGGAAAAGCATTTGTTAAATCATCAAGAGCATATTTGGTATTAAAAGGTGCTCCGACTATTATTTTTTCACCCGATGGGGGAGTATTTATTAATTCTACAGGAAATAGCGGGATGTCAAAGTTTGGTTCAGGTGATGTTTTAACTGGTATAATAGCAGGATTTTTAGCTCAATCTGAAGACTTAAAAGCTGCATTACTTTCTGCAGTATATTTACATAGCCTTTCAGCAGATTTATTATTAGAAAGTCGCACTGAATTTAGTATCTTACCTACTCAAATTTCTAATAATTTGTCCAAAGCAATAAAATATGTCAGAAAACAAAATTTATAAATTCTTATTTAATAAAAAGTATTTAGTTCTATCTGCATTGGTTAGTTACTGGATGGTTTTAATAATTGGAACAAGCTTACCCTCTGAATCATTACCTGCATTTAAAGTCGGGGATAAAGTTATACATTTTATAGCTTATTTTGGACTTGGATTTTTGTTCGGAGCTTATAGGTTAATTTATTTTAATAAAAATAAGAAAAATGTTTTTATTGTAATTCTTATAGTAGCGATTTATGCTTTAGCGGACGAAATTCATCAAATATTTATTCCGGGTAGGTATTGTGAATTATTTGATATTTTTGCGGATATAATAGGTGGATTAATTGGTCTGGGAATAGCATACCTAATCCTTATCAAAAAATGGAGTAAGATAGTAGTATAAAAATTGTGAAATACAATATTTCGGAACTATTATTTAAAAATGATGTAAAAAAAGTAATAAGAAAGTTGACAATGCGGTATTCTATATTTAATTTACGAAAGTTTATTTGTTGGCATTGGAGGAAACGTGGCTTTACTAAAGAACCCTAAATACGATTTGAAACTCAAATATCAAAAGGTGTTTGAAATCGGTTTGATAATATCATTAGCTTTTTTAATTGTAGCTTTCAAGTTTTATCCTACTTTTAATGAGGAAAAAGTGAAACTTGATGGACCACAGGAATTAGTGAATGTTGAGGATATTGTTCATACGAAACAAGAGACAGCACCACCACCACCACCAAAACCACCTATTCCGATTGAAGCTCCGTCTGATGACGTTCTTGAAGATATCGAAATTGGAACAACTGAATTAGATGAAAATCAAGTTGTTGCTGCACCTCCGCCACCACCAAAAGAGGAAAAAGCAGTGGTTGAGGAAGAACCTGTATTTTTCGTTGCAGTTGAAGATCAACCGGAACCGGTTGGCGGAATTGAAGCAATTCAGAGTAAAATCGTTTATCCTGAAATTGCTAAAAGAGCCGGCGTTCAAGGAAGAGTTTTCATTAAAGCATTCGTTAATGAAGTTGGTGATGTTGTTAAAGCAGAAGTGATTAAAGGTATTGGCGCAGGTTGTGATGAAGCAGCAGTTGATGCAGTTATGAAAACTAAATTTAAACCGGGCAGACAGCGTGGTAAGAATGTAAAAGTTCAGGTATCAATTCCTATTATCTTTAAGCTTCAGTAATTATAAGATATTATTTATGAAAAAGCCGCTTCCTGCGGCTTTTTCTTTCTAAATGCCGTGATTAAATCATCTAAAAATATTAGCTTTCCTTTTTTAATATCTATTCTATTATTAATCTTCCCAATATTAATTATTTATATTAAATATTCTTTTAATTCTCTTCCGATGAGTTATTTTAGATTTGATTCAATCGGCAACTTAATTAATTTATTTTTCCCGATAGTGGCAATTTTGGTAGTATGGATTAGATTCTTTTCAGCTAAATCGTTCGATAAAAGAGTACCTGTTATTTCTTATAGCTTAATATTTTCCGCTTTTGTATTAATTATAATGGCCTTAATACTTTCTAAAGTTCGAGTGGAGTATCTTGCAAAGACAGTAATCTATAATCAAAATCTTTCAAAAATATTAGTAGCATCCCTCTTAATTCTAAGCCAAATTACTATAATATACTTATTTACTTTTCTATTTAATTATATCTTATCGAAAGGTGTGATAACCTATTTAACGCCTCTAGCAAGTACTATTTTTAGTATCTCAATAATTGTTATCTTTACTTTTCTTTTTACTTTATTGAATCAATCTTCTAAAATACCTACATCAAAAACAGAATATGGTGTGGTATTAGGAGCTGCTGTTTGGAGCAAAAATAGACCAAGCCCAATTTTTGAAGGAAGGATAGAGAAAGCTAAAGAATTATATTTGAAAAATGTTATAAAAAAGATATTTTTAACTGGTGGAAATGCACCCGGTGAATTAAGCGAATCGGAAACGGCAAGAAGATATCTATTAAAGAAAAAGATTTCCTCCAGAAGTATTTATACTGAATCAAGAACATCTTCTTCGATTGAACAAATAAGTTTTATTAAAAAAAATATAGTAAATTCAAGTGATGAATCTGTTATATTAATTACTGATTCGTTTCATCTAAATAGGATATTGGAAATAGCCCGATTCTATAAAATAAAAAGCATCGGTATTGTTTCTGATTATAGGATTAATATAAAGAGTTCACTAAATTATAGAATCAAAGAAACATTCTCTCTTCTTCTTTTTTGGTTATTTGGACTATAAAAATTACCTCAACAAAGTACAGGAGTCGTAAATGGAAAATTTTGAGATTATGGAAAAGTACGGACACGAGCAATTGGTATTTTGCTCGAATAAGGAATCGGGATTGAGAGCGATAATCGCAATCCATGATACCACGCTTGGACCTGCATTGGGCGGTACGAGAATGTGGAATTATACTTCTGCAGAAGCTGCTATAAAAGATGTCTTAAGATTATCGAGAGGAATGACTTACAAAGCTTCAGTTGCCGGATTAAATCTCGGCGGCGGAAAAGCTGTTATCATTGGCGATTCGGCTACAAAGAAAAATGAATTGTTGTTCAGAACATTCGGAAAATTTGTTGATGGATTAGGCGGAAGATATATTACGGCAGAAGATGTAGGGACTGACGTAAGAGATATGGAATATGTAAAAATGGAAACTAAATACGTTACCGGTATCTCTAAAGCACTCGGTGGATCGGGAGACCCTTCTCCGGTTACAGCTTATGGAGTTTATGTCGGTATCAAAGCTTGCGCTCATGAAAAATGGGGAAGTGATTCATTAAGAGGTAGAAAAATTGCAGTCCAAGGTGCCGGTCAAGTTGCTCGATATCTTTGCGAACATCTTTATAGCGAAGGTGCTGAAATTTTTATAACAGATATTGTTCAAGATAAAGTAAAAAGAGTTTTAGAAACAATCAAAGCACATGTTGTTAAACCGGAAGAAATATATGAAATCAATGCAGATATATTTTCACCTTGCGCACTTGGTGCAGTTATTAATGATGATACAATTCAGAAATTTAAGTTTGAGATTATAGCCGGCGGTGCTAATAATCAATTAGAAGATGAAGATAAGCATGGTCAAATGTTAGTTGATAAGGGTATTTTATACGCTCCTGATTATGTAATCAATGCAGGAGGCTTAATTAATGTAGCCAATGAACTAGAAGGTTATAGACAAGATAGAGCAATGAAGCAGGCAGAAGGTATTTATGAAATAGTCCAAAAAGTATTTAAGACCGCTAAAGAACGTTCTATTCCTACTCATGTAGCTTCAAATAAAATTGCAGAAGATCGATTAGTGCAAGTAGGCGGAATTAGAAAAATTTATTCAAGCACAATCGGAAGAGTTTAATTTACATTTACGGGAAAGAAGTGCCTAATGGCACTTCTTTAATTAATAATTATGGCGAATAACGAAAAAAAGTTCAACAGAAGAGTTCTAAGAGAAAAAGCTTTACAAATATTATATGCGTTTGAATTAAACGGGGAAGGTCTTACAAATCTTATCAATGGAATTACTGCAGATATCTCTTCCAATGAAGACAAAGAATTTACAGAAAAATTAGTAAATTCTGTTTTGGCTCATTTAACTGAAGTTGATAACTTAATAAAAGAAAGATTAGCTAATTGGGATATGGAGCGAATCGCCTTAATTGATCGATTGCTTCTTCGGATTGGTATTACTGAGATATTATATTTCAAAGAAATTCCGCCAAAAGTCTCAATGAACGAAGTAATAGAAATAGCAAAAGATTTCTCTACCTCTAATAGCAGTAAGTTTATTAATGGTATTTTGGATTCTTTTTTGAATGAATTAAAGGCGGACGGAAGATTGAATAAATCCGGTAGAGGATTAATTGATGAATCTCTTCCGAAAAAATAATTTTCAAGAAGAATCAAAATCAAAGATTTTTGTTTGGACTCTATTCGATTTTGGCAATACTTCTTATTCAATAGTAATTGTAACATTCCTTTTTGCAGTTTATTTTAAAAATGTTGTAGCTGATGGCAAACCAATCGGAGATTTTTATTGGAGTCTCGGCACGAGTATATCTATGCTAATTACTGCCATTATTTCGCCTGTATTAGGGGCAATAGCGGATTATTCGGCAGGGAAGAAGAGATTATTACTCTTTTTCACACTCCTTTGCATTGGAGCTACTTCAATGCTTTACTTCGTGGGTGCAGGCGATATCTATCTTGCGCTACTTTTATTTATACTTGCCAATATTGGCTTCGAAGCCGGATTAGTTTTTTATGACTCATTTTTACCTGAAATAGCGAAACCAAAAAATTATGGCAGAGTAAGTGGATATGGATTTGCTATGGGTTATCTTGGCTCGCTTACCATCCTTGCCATAGCTTATCCTTTTATTAGCCGCAATTTGATTAAAGAGACTTTTCCCTTAGCAGCTCTTTTCTTTCTCGTTTTTAGTGTACCACTGTTTATTTTCTTAAAAGATAATAGAAAAGAGGTTACACCTGATCGTTCTTATGTAATGATTGGAATTTCAAGAGTGGTTACAACCATCAAAAACTTAAGGTATTATAAAAATCTCGCTCTTTTTCTAATTGCATTTTTCTTTTATATCGAAGGAGTAAATACAGTAATCTATTTCTCCGGTAATTATGCAAGCACTACATTGCATTTTTCAATTCAAGAATTAATTATCTTTTTTCTTATCGTTCAGACTACTGCAATTTTCGGAGCAGTTTTGTTCGGAATATTATCAGATTCTATCGGTCAGAAAAGGTCAATAATAATTTCTTTGGTAATTTGGATTTTTACAATTCTTTTGGCTTATTATACAAGTGCAGAAGATGCTTTCTTAAATAAGGTATTATCAGGTATTTCAGGAATTTCTCCGGCAGAATTGATGAAATATTCGTTTTATACAGTCGGGCTATTAGCTGGAAGTGTAATGGGCGCAACACAATCAACAAGCAGAAGTTTTATGACTGCATTAGTACCATTGGATAAGAAAACTGAATTTTTTGGATTCTTTTCTTTGTTCGGAAAGAGTTCGGCTATTCTTGGACCGTTGGTATTTGGACTTGCTAGTTATATTACAGGAAGTCAAAGAATAGCAATTCTAACGATTATTGGATTTTTTCTTTTAGGAATGATAATACTATTTTTTGTGAAAGAACCGCCAAAAGCAATCAGAATTAAAATTTAATTCGATTTGAAATCAAATCTTAGCATAACAATAATAGCTGCTATCGATAATATAAAAAATAATAATCCCCAGACAATCGGTGAAACACTAGAAATGACACTTAGAATTATTGCATCATTTACCTGATTATTCGATGTAAGAAGATCGATAATAATATCGGCAGTAGAATAAGTCAAAATCACTAATCCCAGATACCTTACAACAAATTTAATAAAACCATATTCAAGCATACCGAGAATAATAAACATAATTGAGTAGCTGATACCTGTAAAAATCCCAATAAATCCCTCAATTAAATTAATGGTAGCAATAAAAAGTAATACTCCTATTGCAATCAAAATAAAATTTTTCGTTTTTAATTTTATTGAAGAATAAAAAATAATCATACCGAATAGAAGGGAACCGGAATAACCGGAGAAAGCTATAAAAAGATCATTGCCACCAGAAATTTGAGTAACTCCATCGAGACTCTCTTGTATAGAGATAGAATTGACAACACCGCCGGATAGAATTGCAGCGAAACCATGAGAAAGTTCATGAAAAAGGATTGATATTACTTTAATGGGGAAGAAAAATTTTATATCCCAGAATGCGATAGTAAAAAGGATTACTAAAGAATTAAAAATGAGCTGTGTGATTTTTTTCTGTTCTAAATTCATTACACAATAATAAAAAAAATATTGAATTGTTCTAAATCTATATATACATTTGTGTATAGTAATGCGGGTGTAACTCAGTTGGTAGAGTATCGGCTTCCCAAGCCGGTTGTCGCGGGTTCGAGTCCCGTCACCCGCTCTGAAAAAAAATATTTTGAATTTTTAAAAAATTGTTTATATTAACGGTCTAAATATTTGGGAGTTTAGCTCAGCTGGTTCAGAGCACCTGCCTTACAAGCAGGGGGTCATTGGTTCGAATCCATTAACTCCCACCAAGTAAAACCCGATCTCTTTCCGATTTCGGGTTTTTTGTTTTAAATTACTTATCATTTTTAATCAGATTAAGAATTGAATACCTTATTAATAGCTGAGTTTAATTTTATTAAATCTTCGCTGATATATCTTATCGTGGTATTAAAAGATGAATGTCCCAAAGCAGTTGAAACAAGTAAAGGATCATTGGAATATTTATAAAGCTCGGTTGCAAAACCAGCTCGGAATGAATGAATGGTCAAATTGTTTCTTATTCGAGCAATTTTTTTCCATTTGTTAAATATATTGGACACTTGTCTTGCCGAAATATGAGAAGTTTTGTCTGATCCGGGGAAGAGGAATAGTGATTCAGAAGTAAAAGATATCGCATCAATATATTGATTCAAAATATTGATTAGAACATCTGGTATAGTTTGCATTCTTTTCAATATTCCTTTAGCTGAAATTAATTGAAAGATTTTAGAGATTTTATCATAGTTAGAAATTTTTAATGAAATAACTTCCATTTTTCTTAATCCAGTATAAGCATAAATTGAAAATAAAGTCTTATCTCTAAGGCGGTATTTATCTTCCGATAAAGAAATGCACTTCAATAAAGCAAAAATTTCATCCCTTGTAATTGGCAAAGTAGCTTTACTTAAAGCCCTCCTTGCTTTAATCTCATTTGAGAAATCTTTTTCTATATAATTTTGTTTATAACAAAAAAAAAGAACGATAAACGCTCTTAATCCTGTTAATAGTCGAGTCTCTCCTATTTTTAGAATTATCATTAGCGACATGTAATTCGTTTATTAGATTGGACACGAGCATTATAGAAAAAATTCTCATTTTTATGTTCCCAACATTATTCAAGAGATTTCTTAAATCTCTTGAATAGCAATAATAAGTATTTTTAGCGGCATAGGTATTCAGATAGTTTAAGTAATTCTTTATTGCAGTATCTAAATCAACATTCTCACAAGTTCTCATATAATTATATCGTATTGAGACATTTTGTGAATCTGAACAATTACTGACAGAATAATAAAATAAATTTTTCATATCATCATTCTCCTAAAATGATTTGTAAGAAAAATATTTATAGTGTTTGCGAAGTAAAATAAGGAGTTGTAGTGAAAACCGCCTAAAATCTCATATTTTTAATTATCGAATAAGAGCAGGAAAAGGTAAAAGGGGAGGCGTTTGCGAAATGAGTATCGAATTCATAAAAATAAAGGTTTTTAAGATGTTTTTTTACAATCAGTTATAAAACCTGCTCAAGGGATTAGGAAAAAAGTTTCGAAAATCGATTTTCGAAAAATAAATAAATCTTTATAAGTTGTTGGAATTAAATAGGTTAGGGGATATGTATAAAATGACAAAATCTGTAACTCTTTATAAATAAGCTATTTCCTATAATGCATATTATGAGAAATAAGTCCGAAAAAAAATTAAGTTAAAGAGTATTTGCGTCTATGAGGGACTGAAGTTCTCGGTGCCGGCATTATTATCTCATAAATTTTCCAAATACCTTCAACTTTTCTTAAAATGTATCTTTGCCTTGTCGTTTCTCTATATGGATACGTATAAGCATTCTTTTTTGTATCCCACCATCTTAAATACCAATACTCTATTGTTGATACATATAATTCTTTATTCTTTATATCTTTAACCTTAATATCAAGAATTCGCTTAGTAGAAGGATTCATGAAATTATTAATGACCCAACCCCTTTCTATATGACGGTTAATTATATGTAGTATTTCTTTTTTTGCCGGACCATTTGGACAATACCAGTAATTTAATAAATCATCGGAAATTATTTGAGGAATTGTTTGGTAAGCTTCAAATTCAATATCAATAGCTTCTGCTATAATTCTCTCAATGTAATCTTTAATATCACGTTCAGTCAACTCATTTGCTACCGAATTTGTATTTGATACTTTTCTAATTAATGCAGAGTAACCTTTTACAGATGGGTATGATTCTATTTCATCGAAAATTATATTTTTTAATTCTTTCTTATGAACTAATTTAAAAACATATTCAATTTTACGACCGGGTTTAAGGTAAAAATTCTTTAGTTTATTTTCAATTTCGAATTTTAATTGCGCAAGTTTAGTAGCTGGTTCACTAAAATACTTTGATATGTAATTAGGATTAAAAAGCAGTTCTATACAATCATTAAAAAATAACCATTGATTTGATTTTGTTTTAGTGATAATCGCACGATTATTAAATAACGCCCTTTGTTCTGAATGAATTTCATTTTCTAAAAAAGCAATTTCGTCTAAAGACAAAAATTCCATTTTTTTTAACTCCAATAATAAAATCCAATTGTAGTTTACTAATTTTTACTGATTGAATCAAGATTTATTTTATCTCATTTTAGTATAGGCAATCATGGAGCTAAAATGTATAAGTGCTATTTAACCGGTATTAATCTTGATAAAAAGACTGCGTATGTCCTTGATCCAAAAATTGCAATTGAATTATCAAAAACATTACTTGAAAGATATAATGAGCTTAAAAAACTTAGTGATGAATATGGGAAAGTGCAATCAATTAAGAGAATACGATTTGGAAAATTTTTTACAATACGTCGAAGAAAAATTATTTGTGAAATGATTGCAGAAACCTATAATTCACTCTTTTCTAATAACGAACTTTTTATACCATTGAAAGATTATTTAGCAAAACAAGAAAGTCAGTTTGCTGCTTTAGAAATTTTTGATAAAAGAAAAAAGGGGAAAGAGAAATGAATAATTCATCAAATATAACGACGGTCATATCATCTCAATACAATGCAATTGAGGTAGTTTATCGAAAAATATTTTTACATAATAATTTTCCGGGTGTAATTATTATAAACGATTATAATGGAAAAGGATCAATTTTTCTAACAAAATACAATAAAATGAATTTACTAGATAGAAAAATTCATTGGTTTGATTTAGCAGATAGAGTTCATACACAGAGATTTTACGAACTCTGTTTCAATTCACATTCAAAAGAAATATTAAAAAGAATTTTTAATGTTTTTACAAGTGTCGCAAATGTAAATATTTCTGATAAAATAATTGAATGGTTTGCAGATTTATCAGTAAAACTATCGAAATACCACGATTTAAGTATTGTGGCGTTATTAAGGATATTAGCTCAACCAAATATAAAGAATCTATGTAAAGATTCTAAAATTAATATGCGAGACTTAAATAATTTTCAGAATTCAATCCTTTGGTGTCTGAAATTTCCGTCAGTATATTCATTTTTTGAGGGTGTAAATTATTTTAGATTAGTAAAATTATTTTCTCCAAAAACTGTAATCTGGTTTGAAAATTCCGATACGAATAACGAAATAAAAGAAAATATTATTATATGCAAATTAATGGATATAATTGTAGAGAATGAAATGAAAAACTACTTTGTTATCAATCCTGATTCAAAAATAGAATTTACCATAGTCCATATTTGTACACCAAATTATCTGCCATTAAATTTTCCTGAATGGTCTTTACAGAGTTCAAAAAATATAAAACATATTAACATTCTTAGATTAAAAAATTCTCAGATATTGAGTCAAAATTATTTAGACTGGATTAATAAATCAGATACAATTTGGATTGTAGGAAGAATCGACTTCGGGAATCAATTACAATCATGCAATTGGTTAAACGATGATGAAATTCAAAGGATAAAAAATCTTGAAGAGGGAAAAATTTGGATTAAATCAAACAGAATCGGTAAAGGTATTACGGTATCACAAAAAGCAAGTACAAATATAGAAGATATTCATTTAGGTCGATATCTTAATGCTATGAGCAATTTAAAAAAACATATAACTTCTGTTCGACAAATATCTTCGGAACTTGATTCTCTAAAAGTAGAAAAGAAAAATTACATGAACTTATATGAAAAATTATGCGACATTGATTTTCTAAGATTAGGTTGGGATAGAGTTAAGTTGGCAAATAAAAATTCACAGGGTATAGATAGAGTTACGATTAAAGATTTTAAAAATACACTAGAATTAGAATTATTAAAGCTCCAAAATGAATTGATAAATAAAACATATAAATGCAGACCATTAAAGAAAGTATTTATAGAAAAACCCGATGGAGGCGAGAGAGACATTGGTGTTGCATGTATTCGAGATAGAGTTCTTCTATCATGCTGTTTAATTTTATTAGAGCCTTATTTTGAACCTCAATTTAGTAATTATAGTTTTGCATTTAGACCAAGAAAAAATCCTCATCAAGCTATTTCTCTGATTAGAAGTAGAATCAAAATGGGATTCGAATGGGCAATAGTAGCCGATATTAAAGACTGTTTTAATACCATAGAACATGGAATCTTAAAAGATATTCTAGAAAAAACGATTTATGATGAAGATATTATAAAACTTATTTTTCATTGGATAGAAATAGAAGTGCTAGAATTTAAAGAGCTAATACCATCAATTTTAGGAATACCTCTTGGTGAATCTTTATCTCCGCTTCTTTCAAATATTTATCTTGATTTATTAGATAAACATTTGGAATACTTAGAAATATGTTTTGTAAGATATGCAGATGATATTGTAATTCAAACTAAAACAAAAAAGGACTGCGAAAATGCACTGAATGTATTAGAAAATTTTTTAGGTGATGTCCTCCAGATGAAATTAAAAAAAGAGAAAACTAAAATCGTAAATATTTATGAGGGGTTTGAATATCTTGGCTTTAAAATATGGGGTAATGATTTATTAATACGTGAAAAAAAGGTCAATATGGTTAATAACGTTATAAAAAAATACATTGATGAAATGGCTAAAAATAATAATGCTCTTCATAAACTAATTTTATTAGTTACAAAAATAAATTACACAATACGAGGTTTTAAAAATTATTTTTTCATAAATAATGAATCGTTAATACTCAATCAATTGGAAGTTCTCGATGGTCAAATCGATAATTATTCAAAAATTGTTTTGCCGATAAACATTTCTGATGATCCTATATGGATTTGCAGAGAAAGATTTAGCTTATTAATGGATATTGAAATTAATGAAATTGATGAAAAAGAGTTGGTGACTAGAGCAAATAGTACAGGACATAGTTATCCCACGGATAATACCATGGCAAACGTACCGCTTGATTTAATAGAAACTATAAATGATGAGAAAAAGTCTATTATTCTTGATGATGATGTATCAAATGATAGCAATACTTCTACAAAAGATTCTGTCTTTGAAGTTGACAGGAGATTATTTATTCTTACTCATGGAAGTTATTTAATGAATGAAGATGATGATCTAATAGTAAAGAGAAAAAAGAAGGAGATATATCGGCATAAAATAAAAGAATTAGGATTGGTTTATTTAGAGGGAAGGGGAATGAATATTTCTGTAAATCTTCAATTAAAATTAGCTGAATACAATATTCCCATTGTATTTGCATCTTCAATTGGAAGTCCTTTAGCTGTTGTAAATACCATTGTCTCCACTAAAGCCTATTTAAGAAAACTGCAAGTTACAAGAAGAGATGATGATGATATGCTAAAATGTGGAATGCAGATGTTAAATGCAAAAGTTAAAAATCAGGCTTCACTATTAAAATATTTTTATAAATATAAAAAAAGAAAAGAAAGTTCATTAATAGAAGTTAATAAAGATATTGGTACTATTGAGGAATTAGCAAAAAAAATTTTAGATGCAAATACTTCAAATGAAGATATACGAATGAAAGTAATGGGTTATGAAGGGCATGCTGCATCTATTTATTGGCAAAATATAAAAAAACTAGTACCACCTAAGTATGATTTTACCGGTAGATTTACTCGTTCAGCTAAAGATATAATCAACCAATGCTTTAATTATGTCTATGGAATTTTGTATGGCGAAGTATGGCGTTCTATAGTAAAATCCGGGTTGGACCCTTATTTTGGTTTTATACATGGTTCTCAAAGAGATGGCGGCAGTATGGTATTTGATGTTATTGAAGAATTTAGAGCTCCTTTTGCTGATAGAATAGTAATTAGTCTAATAGGTAGAGGTTTTATTCCAAAGGTAAATAATACTGGATTATTAAAAAGCTATTGTAAAAAAATACTAGCGACAACTTTTTCTAAAAGGTGGCATACAAAAATAAAGTGGCATTCTTTAGATATTTCTCCGGCACAAATACTCGATTTCCAAGCAAAATCGATTACCAAATTATTAACTAAAGAGGGAAATTATTTGCCATTTAAAATGAAATGGTAATTTATTAGGGCACTGTAAATCGCTTCTTCAAATGGAGAGTTTTAATTATATTTAGATAATGAGATATTATTTACATTTATTTAATCTAAACCTCTATGGAGATATGAAATGGCAACAACGAAAGACAATTTGAAAGAAGCATTTGCAGGTGAAAGTCAGGCAAATCAAAAATATAAAGCATTTGCTAAAAAAGCGGCAAGAGAAGGATTTCCTAATATCGCTAAGTTATTTGAAACAGCCGCTGAAGCTGAAAGAATCCACGCCGAAGGACATCTTGGCTCACTCGAAGGTATCGGTTCTACTGTCGATAATCTTAAATCAGCAATAGATGGCGAAACTTATGAATATTCAGAGATGTATCCACCGATGTACGAACAAGCTGTAGAAGATAATCACAAATCACAAAGAATGTTTAAGTATGCTTTAGATGCGGAAAAAGTTCATGCTGAATTATATAAAAAAGCTTTGGAAGCAGCAGAACAGGGGAAAGATTTAGATGTAGCTAATATTTACTTATGTCCGGTTTGTGGTCATATAGAGTTTGGTGAACCGACTGAAAACTGCCCAGTGTGCGGAGCATTACCAAGCAAATATGTGCAGATATAATTTCACAAATGAATTGTTCGATAAGAACTTTGAAATGATAGTTGGACTGAATAAGTTTTGGTTTTATAATAAAAAAAGCGGTTCAATAAAATGAACCGCTTTTTTTATTTGTCTTCGATAGAAGGGTAAATTATTTTATATAAATCATTATTTTACATCTATCGTCTGCATACCCTTAGCTTTTACTTCTACACGTCTATTACTTGCTCTATTTTCAGGTGTATCGTTTGAAGCAATAGGGTTTCTTTCGCCAAACCATTTAACGGTAAACACGTTTGCATCCAATCCTCGGCTTACGAAATAATCTTTAACTGCATTAGCACGTTTTTCAGAAAGTTTCATGTTATATGAATCGCTTCCGGTAGCATCTGCATGTCCGTTTATTTCGATCGATGTTCCCGATTCATATTTGCTTACTTCGTCATAAACTTCACTAAGTGTGTTTTTTCCTTCATCACTAAGTTTATATTTATCTAAAGCGAAGAACAATTTATCGGTGCTAAAAGTCCATTCTCTGGAAACCTCTTTTGGTTCCTGTCTTTTAATAATGTCATCAGATGGGTCTAAAGGATTAGTTTTATTAGTAATTTCTTTTCCATCAGTTACCGATCCACCATCTGTATCAGCAACAAGTGGATTGGTTTTATAAGTAATTACTTCATCATAATCACTCAAACCGTCAAAATCTGTATCCGTCTTTAATGGATCTGTTTTGTATTTTAGAACTTCATCGCCATCATTTAATCTATCACCATCAGAATCAGCGTTTTTAGGATCAGTTCTATAAGTATTAATTTCGTCTCCATCTCTTAGACCATCGGAATCCGTATCAGCTAAATTAGGATTTGTTTGATAGGTAAAAACTTCTTCGCCATCTTTTAATCCGTCAGAATCACTATCGGGATTTAATGGGTCAGTTTTATAAACATTAATTTCATCGCCATCTTTTAGACCATCACTATCTGTATCGGGATTATTTGGGTCTGTACCTAATTCAAGCTCTTCTGCTTTAGTCAAACCATCTTTATCTTTATCTGAACTGCTACTTTCACCAGTAAAGATAATACCAGCAGAAATATTGAAATAGGCATCATTTTTATCATTATCATTGTAGAAGTTTAAATTATCCTTCAATGCAAAAGAACCACCTACAGATAAATCCACTAAAATATCTTCACTCATTTTAATTTCAGTACCTATACCAAAAGGTATAATTCCTGTCCAGCCTTCTGCGTCCACCGGATTTGGAGAAGCAATTATAGGTTTAATGCCAACAGTATAGTTTAACATACCAAAACCACCATATAAATATGGATTCCAGTTTTTCATATCGAAAGGCATAATAAGCAATCTTAGATCAATAGGAATGATTTTAGTACTATATGATCCTCCACCTTTTGAATTGGTAATAAAATTAAAAGCATCTCCTGTAAGATTACCATAACCTGCACCAAACTCAACATTTATTGCATCTATAAGTTCAACTCGTAGGAAACCTCTTCCTAAATATGATGACATTGATAATCCATTTTCAACTTCAAATTCTGTATATGGCATAATACCACTAAATTGCAAACCGATCTTTAGCCCATAATCTTTCATCTGAGCAAACGTATTAATGCTCAAAAATGATGTTAGTATAAGAAATATTAGTAATATTTTCTTTTTCATCTGTACTCCTTTTCCTTTTATTATATTAAATTAATTTTAATTATACATTAAGAAGAAATGCTTAATAAGAACAGCAATTTTAGTTCATATATAGAATTGCTACTTAATGTACACCTTGTTCTAGATAATCACAGTTAAAAGTTACTTAATAATATTAATCTAAATAATCGCTTATACCACGTCTTTTATGCCGTAAAAATGATGACAATCTGCTCATTTATCTTTACATTTATGTAACGAATAATGGTGAGGCGACTAAGTGGTTTATATGACACGGAATCAATTCAATGAATTTCATAGAATGCTGTGGAGAGCAATATTAATTTTTATCATTTCTTTTTCTGGAATAATTAATTCACAAAACAATTACCCGGACGATCTGCCGAAATTCAAAATAACAAAATCCTTTGGCTGTGATACATCAAGTATCTTTTTAGCCCCAACCGCTTCTAAAGTACCTTACTTAATGATTATAGATAATGGGGGAACTCCTAAATTTTTCAAGAAAGTAAAGAGCAGTATATATGATTTTAAACCTCAACCAAATGGAGTCTTAAGTTATTTTGATAGAGGTGGTGATTGCTTCTATATTATGAATAGTAGTTATGAATTAATCGATAGTATAAAATGTGTTGGTGAGCTTTATACAGATTTTCATGAATTACGAATTTTACCGAATGGAAATTATTTGATTCTTGGATTTGATAGTAGAAAAGTTAATATGAGTAGGATAGTAGAAGGGGGAAGAGATTCTGCCACAGTTATTG
The DNA here is from genome assembly GCA_023230485.1 of Melioribacteraceae bacterium. Classification (GTDB taxonomy): domain Bacteria; phylum Bacteroidota; class Ignavibacteria; order Ignavibacteriales; family Melioribacteraceae; genus BRH-c32. Next base: position 13,035 of record JALNXG010000008.1, on the reverse strand, counting down.
GTTATTATATTCAAGAGATTGACAAAGATAAAAATCTGATATTTGAATGGAAAACTTGGGATCATATCGATATAAGGGATTCATATTCAGATCTTAAGCAAGGCACTATTGACGTAACGCATGCAAATTCAATTGACGTGGATTTCGATGGCAATCTATTAGTCTCACTTAGGAATACTCAAGAAGTTATTAAAATAGAAAGAAAGAGTGGATCTGTTTTATGGCGGCTTGGTGGTAAAAAGAATCAATTTACTTTTATAAGAGATCCATTAAAATTTTCTTGGCAGCATGCCGCAAGAAGATTACCAAATGGTAACTTATTATTATTTGATAATGGTTTTAGAAGAGAACCGCAAAGCGTCTCTTATTCGCGAGCTTTAGAATATGAGTTAGATGAAATAAATAAAACTGCTAAATTAGTTTGGGAATATAGAAATACGCCGGATATTTTTAGTTATGGACTTGGATATAGCCAACGTTTGCCAAACGGAAATACTTTTATTGGTTGGGGAGCGGCAGTTCCCGCTATTACGGAAGTTACTCCACAGGGGAGAGAAGTTTTTGAACTCTCTTTTGAAAAAGATTATTCAACTTATCGAGCATACCGCTACCCTTGGGGCAGTCCGAAAATTTCTGACTATTTAGAGATAACTTATTGGATAGAAAAAACTCAATTTGTTACTACCAAACAATCAGATACTATTTCATCAAAAATCACTTTGTATAATAAAAATAGTTTTCCTGTAACGATCACTTCGATAAGAAATAATTCTAGATCATTTATTATCCCTTCTGATTTACCTGAAGTTATAAATCCGAATGACTCAATCTCTCTTAAAATATATTTTAGATCAGATTTATCATTATACCCATTTATTGATACAATAAAAATTAATTCTAATTGTAACACGATTTGTATCCCTATTGAAGGATTAGATGTGTCAGATGTTCAAAGTGAAAGGGGAGAAATAAACAATGAATTCACTCTTGAACAAAATTATCCTAATCCATTTAATGGAGAATGCAAAATTAAATTCTCATTAAAACGAAATGCTTTTGTAATAATCAAAATTTATGATATACTTGGTAATTATGTGGCAGAACTATTAAATAAAGAATGTTCCGCAGGGATTTATTCAATAAATTATAGTGCTAATAATCAATTTGGAGAAAAAATCACCTCGGGAATTTATATCTATACTTTACAAGCAAACGAAAGGAGGATTTCAAAAAAAATGACATTTCTGAAATAAGAAATTAAAAACTATTTGCTCGTTCACCGCCTTAAATGTGCACTTAAAGCATTTGGCTTGCTTGCTCATTATATAAATACTATTTTTTTTTCATTAATCTCAAAAACAAGGAAAAGACTATGAGAAAGTTGATTTACCTTTTGTTTTGGTTTATTCTCGCCGTAAATATCAATGCACAAAAAGTAGTTGATGCATTTGATTCAGCCCCCACAGATACAAATTATTGGAACATTTTGAATGATCACGAAGGGGATATTTTTAATCTTTCTTATGTAACAACACCAAAATTCAGCGGTACCGGAGCTATGAAAGTGGAATATAAAACTTCCGGTTATGATTCTTGGGGTTGGTTTGTTGGCATGGAGCAATGGTGCCCAGATTCCAACGATACTTATGATTTATCTGGTTACGATAGTTTAACCTTCCGTTATTATGTGGAAAAACCCGTAGCCGATGACGTCAATATGGTTTTCAGATTTTGTTTATTGGATGTAAGTAATTCTCCAACCGGTAATAATACTTATGTTCAAACTGATTGTGAAAAATATTTCAGTTTTCATTCTATACTAAAAACTCAAACGCCTGGTTGGAATTATGTTACAATGCCTTTAGTAAATAATGATAATACTGAAGGGAAAGGATTTGCACAAAGAACATGGGGCGGTATGCAATTGGGCAATCAACTTTTAGATTTAGAAAAAATTAAAGGTTTTGTTTGGGAATTTCTTGTTGATGGTCAACAATTAAAAGTTGCCGAAGGAACTATTTATTTTGATGCTTTAGAATTACATGGAAAGCAGACAAAAGCATTGACGTTCTTTAACGGAAAATCAATCCCAGCTTCTATTATTTTTAGTCAAGGAAGAAATGGGTCTACCGTTGTATCTGATGAAGAATCTTCTAATCCTGCTACACACAAATACAGTTTGAAATGGACTACTCCCGGTCAATGGGATGGACCTATTTTTGAATTAATAAAAAAAGCTAATTTAAGCGAGCAATGGGATCAAGATACTTTGAAACTAAAAATCAAAGCTCCTGCTGGGATTGGCGATCTCCGCCTTATTTTCCAAGATGTAGATGAGGATGGAGCAGCAACTGCGGATTATCCATTTGAAACCGATTATTATCTATATGCTGATAATATGAATTACGATGGTAATTGGAAAACTATTGTTATTCCGCTAAATCAATTTAATCTTACAGCCGGAGTATGGGATGATCTTACTTCTGCTCATGTTGATGGTACATTTGATAAATCAAAAGTATCTCAATTAAAGATTTTTAGAACTAATGATACCCGCTGGCAGAATCAAGTAGTTTATTTAGATGAAATATGGACTGGATCTCCCGTGTTTGACGTATTAGCTCCTTTGGCTCCGGTGCAAGTAAATGGTGCTGCAGGCAACTATAATAATTTAATTCTCTGGGATGATGTCCCATTTGAAGAAGGTGAAGTATATAACGTATTCGCAAGCTTAGAGCCGATTACGGATATTACCTCAAGAAAAGTAGACCAAATAGGTTTTAAAATCGCTGAGAGTGCACAATCAATGAATCACGTTCTATTCTCACCGGCTCGAGATCAAAATGTAACATACTATTATGCTGTTCAGTGTGTTGATGCAGCAGGTAATGAAGGACCATTTACCGCTTCTACAGCAGGTGTAACAAACTTAGCGAAAGGAGTTCCTGTAATTTCTTTAGGTGCACCTACTAATTTTGCTGCTGATGGTGATCTTTCTGAATTTGCCGGAATTGTACCTTTTGAAATCTCTTTGGCTAAATCAACAGCTCATATACCTGACGGATATGGCTATACATTGGATAATGATGCAGATTTTTCATTCGTAGCGCATATTGCGGCAGACGATAATTATCTATATGTAGGAATAGATGTTAATGATAACGTTCTTTTCTCAGACGAAACAAATAATCTAGATAATTCATATCTATATGATGGTATTGATCTTTTCATAGGTCTTTATGATCAAAGAGGACCTTCTCATATTGCATATCAAAAAGGTACAGAAACAGATTACCATTTTAGATTCAATCAATGGTGTGCAATGTTAGATATGTCTGGTGGCGGAATTATTCTTGATGCAACATCTCCTGATTTTAAATTTGTAGAGAAATTTACTGGTGGATATACTATTGAAGCTAAAATATCTTTTGCGGCGATTGCTGAAAAAATTAAAGCGGGTCATGTTTTCAAACCACAATTGGGTATGAGAATTCCGATCGATTTTATCGGAAATGATAACGATGGAACTCTACCAGCAAAAACTAGAGAATTAGTAGTTACTTACTCTTTAAAGAGTAATGATCTTTCTTATAAAGACGTTTCTGTATGGACAAATACTTGGATTGGTGATAAATGGACTGACATTGAAGATGAATATGCTAATGAAGAGATAATTACTGACTTTAGGCTAAATCAGAACTATCCGAATCCTTTCAACCCTTCTACCGTAATTTCATTTAATATGAAAAATCAGGGAAATGTCTCTATAAAAGTATTTGATGTACTTGGAAGAGAAGTCTCTGTTTTAATAAATGAATTTAGAAATGCTGGAAGATTCGATGTAAGATTCGATGCTTCCAATCTTCCATCCGGAATCTATTTCTGCAGAATGGTAACTAATGGATTTACGAAAACAATAAAAATGATGATGTTGAAATAAGTGCTCCTCTTTATAAGGGATATGACAAACGCCTCCTGTCATATCCCTTATTTTATATTCTAACCTCAATTGAAATTGAAACTATAATTGATTATTGCCATAACATCTGATTAAATTGATTTTATTTCTGCTTATATTTGAAAAAAAAATTTGGTAGATAATCAAACGGATAATATCTTAAAGCAAAAAATAAAAATTAAATAAGAATAAAATGTGAGAATATCATGATTAGAATAAAGGAATTAATTTTTGTGCTCTTAATATTTATATTAGGCAGTTCTACAATAACTGCACAAAAAAAATATTGGAGCGGTGAAGTTCGTACTTTTGATTCGATTCTATATGGTAGAATCGAAATTCGTATGAGAACAGCTGAGGCTAGTGGAGTTACAACTACTCTATTTACATATAATACGAAATCAAGCACTTATAATGAGATAGATATTGAAGTGATGGGATTTAGAAATACTGAAGCCGAGTTCACTTCTTTTACACCTGATCAAAAAGGTGTAAACCACAGACAGGTATTAAACTTTAATCCTCATTCAGCATTTCATATTTATGCAATTGAATGGACACCTACTTATGTTTCATGGTGGGTGGATGGCTTTGAAATATATCGGGATTCCGCAGAAAGAATTCAAACATTGAATTTACCTCAAGCCATAATGATGAATTTCTGGATTCCAAATTCAGTTGAATGGGCTGGTGCTTTTAGTCCATCTGCATTACCTCTATACGCTTATTATGATTGGATAAAATATTATGAATACACTCCCGAAAAAGAGAATGAATTTACATTTAAATGGGAAGATAATTTTGATACTTTTAACGATTCACGTTGGAGAAAGTCAAATAGCACATTTGGTTCTAACCTTGCCGATTTCAAGGCACAAAATGTTTTGTTAAAAGATGGTTATTTAATGCTTTGTATGACAAATCAAGGTGAAACTGCCGTACATGCGGCTGCTATTCCCGATGCTGATATAGATGCACCTTATCCAATTAGCGGATGGATTTATGATGATAAATTATCTATTAAGTTCTCAGAACCATTGGAAGAAACTTCCACGAAAGAATTGTCAAATTATATTACACCAAGTCTAAAAATATCAAACCCTATTCTAAGTGAAAACAATACTCGAATTAATTTTGATGTAACAGGTGCGAAACCTGGGCAATCCTATTCTACTGCTATTAAAGGAATAAAGGACCTTGCCCCAAATCCGAATGTAATGGGATTAAAGCCATTCTCAGTTTATAGTGCACATACATCTCCTATGATCATAGATATTGGTAATCCTAATTCCGGAAACGTAATTCTTTCGGAGCAAACTTTTGATGCTAAAAAAGAATATGGCACGGGTGGTGGTGTAATTAAGAAAGAATCTGGTGTTATATTCTCAGGAGAAAATTCCTCCTTTTTTAATGATGGTTTAGAGAATATCAATTCATATCAGCATCGAGTTGCAAATGGAACTTATGAAGTGAAATTATTCTTCGTTGAATCTGATTCAAGCGGATTTACAGATAGAATATTCGACGTTTTTATAAATGGGAAGAAAGTATTATCAGATTTTCAGATAAAGAATGAAGTAGGATATAATAAGGGATTAGTAAAAACTTTCTCTGAAATTTATGTAAATGACAACATGTTAAAAGTTTATTTCAAATCGATAAAGGGATATACAATACTTCATGGAATAACAATCGAACAAACATCGAAAACTGACTTAAAAGATGATTTAGGAAAGGTTTTACCAACAGATATTGAAATGCAGTTGTATCCCAATCCTTTCAATCCAACTTTTAATATTAGTTATACTTTATCTAAGCAAACGCCTGTTGATATAACAATATTTGATTCATTGGGAAGAAAATGCATTGAAGTATTTAACGGTGTTAAAGATGCAGGTATACATAAATTGGAAGTGGATCCAAAGAATTTTTCTAGTGGTGTATTTTTTGTAACTTTACAAACGCCGCAAAATATTATCACTCAAAAAATTGTCCACTTAAAGTAGATAAATATGAAGTTGTTATCGAAAATAAATGTTTTAGCAATAGTTATTTTATGTACATACATGGATATTCAAAGCCAAAATAGGGTAAATGATTTCTATTTGAATGAAGGTTGGAAAATGGAAAGCTCCTCAAAATTATCTATTGATGGGAGTGTCATTTCTTCGTTAAATTATTCTCCAAGTGAATGGCTGCCAGTTACAATCCCTTCGACTGTATTTGCCGGGTTACAGCAAAATGATTTATTTAAAGATGTATTTTTCAGCGATAACCTAAAAAGAATTGATAAAGAGAAATTTAATACTTCTTGGTGGTATAGATGTGAATTTAATACTGAGAAAAAACATTCTAATCAATTTATAAAACTATTTTTTGAAGGTATTAATTACAGAGCAAATATATGGCTTAATGGAAAATTGATAGCAGATACTTCTCAAATCTTTGGGTCATTCAGACAATTTGAAATTAACGTAAGCAATAATCTTTCGCCGATTTATAAAAATATATTGGCAGTAGAAGTATTCCCACCGCAAAAGGGAGACCCTACAATTGGATTTGTTGATTGGAATCCGAAAGCTCCCGATGATAATATGGGACTATGGAGAGGAGTCTTAGTAAAAACCTCCGGAGTTGTTTCTATCAGCAATCCTTTTGTGAAATCAGAAATCGAAATCCTTTCATTATCAAAAGCTGAATTAACTATTACAGCAGAAGTTCAAAACAATAGTAATGAAGAAGTAATAGGCAAATTAACGGGTAAAATTGGAGGAATATATTTTAGTAAAGATATTCTTCTTAAACCTAAAGAGAATAGAACAGTTTCGTTTTTGCCTGATGAATTTAATCAGCTAATTATTAATAACCCTCGTATATGGTGGACTTATTCTCTTGGTAAGCAAGAACTTTATGATTTAGAATTAACTTTTTCGATAAATGGAAATGAATCAGATTTTAACAAGACGAAATTTGGTATAAGAGAAGTAACGGATTATTTAACTGCTGATGGATATAGAGGATATAAATTAAACGGGAAGAAAGTTCTAATACTCGGTGGTGGATGGGTTGATAATTTATTTTTGGATAACTCCACTGAAAATATTAGAACTCAATTACAATATGTACGTGATATGGGTTTGAATACTATTCGATTAGAAGGATTCTGGGGTAAGAATAAAGATATTTATGATATATGCGATGAATACGGAATATTAGTAATGGCAGGATGGAGTTGTCAATGGGAATGGGAAGTATATATTGGAAAACCTGATGATGATTTCGGTTCGATCAAATCAAAAGAAGACATAGAATTAATTGCGCAATCTTGGCAGGATCAAGTCAAATGGTTACGCAATCATCCAAGCTTATTTTTATGGGTTTATGGAAGCGATAAATTACCTCGCCCGGAATTAGAAAAAAAATATTTTGAGATTCTAAAAAATGATGATCCCACCCGTCCATTTCTTGGGGCTGCAAAAGGTCTAAATAGCACTTTATCGGGAGCAACAGGCGTAAAGATGCTTGGACCTTATGACTATGTGCCTCCAATCTATTGGTGGCAGGACAAAGAAAATGGAGGAGCTTATGGTTTCGATACAGAGGTTGGTATCGGAGCGCAATTACCTGTTTCTGAGAGCATAAGAAAAATGATTCCAGAAAGTTCATTGAATGATATCGATAGTTTATGGAATTACCATTGCGGCGGATTCTCATTTGGTGATTTAAAAAATTATAATGAAGCAATTGATAATAGATTAGGTGAAACAATCAACTTTGAGGATTATGCTGATAACAAAGCTCAGTTCATTAACTATGAAGGTACTCGGGCAATGTTCGAGGCACACGTTGCAGATAGATACAATTCGACGGGTATTATACAATGGATGCTTAATGGAGCTTGGCCAAAACTGTGGTGGCAGTTATATGATTATTATTTAATACCAAATGCCGCTTACTTTGCAACTAAAAAGGCATTAGAACCAGTTCACATTATGTATGATTATGAAACTAAGAATATTCTTTTATCAAATCTATCATTGAAGAATACAAATGATGTTAAGTGTGAAATAAACCTTTATGATTTTGGTATGAATAAGATTTATTCAAAAACGGTAAAAGTAAATATTGGTAAAGATTTAACTACGGTGTTAGACAAATTATCTATTCCTAATAACAATGGTTCGATTTATTTTCTTGATCTAAAAGTAAAAGCTGAAAGTGAAATTCTTTCTAATAACTTTTATACTTTACCTTCATCGGATGACATACTAGATAAAGAGAAGACCGATTGGACACGCACTCCAACACTAAAATATAGTAATCTAAGAGAATTAAATAATCTAGAAATTATGAATTTGAATGCAGAGATAACTTCAGAAAATAATCAGAATGATTTGAAATATAGAATTAAATTAAGCAACAACACTAATAAATTAGCATTCCAAATAAATATAAAAGCATTCTCAGAAAATGGTGAGCTTATCGCTCCAATCTTTTTAAATGATAATTATTTCAATATACTTCCTAATGAGATGCGGGAAATAGAATTAACAATACCTGATGGTACTCATTTAAAAAAGTTATCAAGTATAAAAATATCGGGTTGGAATATTGAGACGATAATTTTATGAAAAACTTATTATTAATTGATGATGATACTTTGCTTAGAGGAGGGATAAAAGACCTTCTTGAGCTAAAAAATTACAAAGTATATGAAACCGGCTCAGGCGAGGAAGGATTAAAAATTGCTTTAGAAAAAGAAATTGATTTGATTATTTGTGATATAAAAATGCCGAGAATGGACGGATATAAAGTATTAAAGAGAATTAACGAAGATGAAACGTTATCACAGATCCCCTTTATATTTCTATCCGGGAAAAGGAAAATGTCAGAATTAAGATATGGGATGAATCTTGGAGCTGATGATTATATAATTAAACCTTTCTCTATCGAGGATCTTTATACTGCAATTGAATTAAGAATTAACAAGAAAGAAAAAATTAAAAATACTGCTTTAAACATAAAACAGAATAAAGATAAAACAGCAAAAGAAACAGATGAACATCTTTTCATTACGGAAGGGAATAAGCCGCAATTTATTAAAATTAATGATATTGAATGCATAACAGCCTTTAATGAATATACAAATGTATATATATGTGACTCAAAAAAAATTGTGATTAGAAAATCATTGCGTGAATGGGAAAGTGTACTTCCAGATAACATGTTTATTCGTATTCATCGTTCTACGATCATCAATTACGAGCATGTAGATAGGATAGAAAAGTTCTACGCACGGACATATTTGGTATATCTGAAGAATATTAAACAGCCCTTTGTTATTAGTCAGCGTTATCTCACGAAATTAAAAAAGAATCTTTTCTTCTAATTATTGTCATTTCACAGCATAATTATCGCACTTACTGCATTTTCATCTTAAATAAGAATTATTTACTTATTTTTCAGTGGATAAAAATTTAAAAATATTTATAAAAGTAAGAAATAATGAAAAAAAACATGAAGAAATCGCCCGATAATTTATCGCTCGTTGAGCAAAAATATTTAGAACTTTCCGGTAGAAAATTAATTTATGCGCCTACTGAAAAAATACCTATAATTCAGGTAAATAGTTTCCCTGAACTAGGACGATTTACGGCATTACGTTTTATCGAGTGGGTTCAAAATAATCCTAATGGAGTAATTTCACTTCCGACAGGCAAGACCCCTGAACATTTTATCAGATGGGTTACTTATTATCTCAAAAACTGGGATAAAAAAGAAGTACGAGAATACCTCACCTCTCATGGTATAACTACTACCATATTTCCTGAGATGAACAATTTAAGATTCGTACAGATTGATGAATTTTATCCTATCGATTCTTACCAGCATAATAGTTTTTATTATTATATACAAAAGTACTATATGCACAGTTTAAATCTTGATCCGAAAAAAGCTTTGCTAATAAATGTAAATGAAATCGAGACTGCCGAAGGATTATCACTTTCACAAATTTTCCCAAATCTAATAGTCGATCTTTCGTTCAGGACAAGATGGGCAAGCAATAGACTAGAGCGATTACAGAAAAAAACTATTGAAAACGTTGATGAATTTTGTACGAATTACGAGAAAAAAATTAGAGAAATGGGTGGTATCGGATTTTTTCTTGGAGGAATAGGTCCTGATGGTCATATCGGTTTCAATATTAAAGGAAGTGATCATTATTCTACTACTCGATTGATACAAACGAATTACGAAACACAAGCTGCCGCTTCTAGTGATTTGGGAGGCATAGAGATAGCCCGTAATCGATTTGTTATTACTATTGGTCTAAATACTATCACTTATGATGAAAACGCAACAGCAATCATTATAGCAGCAGGAGAAGCAAAAGCTAATATTGTTAGAGATTCTATTGAAAGTAGTCCATCGAATGAATATCCTGCCACATCATTGCAAAAACTTCCTAACGCACGATTCTACCTTACTAATGGTGCTGCTTTACGGCTTTTGGAAAGACGATACGAGGATATATTAAAAGAAGAAAAAATATCTCAATTCTCTATCGAGCGCTCTATTATTAATCTTGCTGTCGAAAAACAGAAAGCAATTCTTAAATTTACAAAAGAAGATTACCTCTCTAATAAATTCGGCAAATTGATTTTAGAAAAAACTAAAATGAAACCGGAAGAGATTAATCAAATTATTTATAAAAATGTCCTAGAACGATTTACAAAAGGTACAGAATTAATAAAAAACGAAACGATACTTCATACTGCGCCGCATCATGATGATATTATGCTCGGATATCTTCCTTATATTGTGCATTTAGTAAGAGAGCAAAGTAATAGCCATCATTTTGCAACTTTAACCAGCGGTTTTACTGCTGTAACAAATTCTTACATGCTCTTTTTAATGGAGAATCTAAAAGAGCATTTAAAGAATGAAGAATTTAAATCTCGTTTTTCTGATCGTTATTTTGATCCTGAATTTAGCGATGGAAGAAATAGAGACGTTAATTTATTCCTTGATGGACTAGCAGCGCGGAGCAGGACTCTAAAGAGAGAAGCCACAGCCAGAAGAATGCTTAGAAACTTAATTAGTATTTATGAAGAAGATAATCTTAAATATCTTGTCGATAGAGTCGATGAATTAATTAATTATTTCACTACTCAATATCCGGGTAAAAAAGATATTCCACACGTACAGAAACTTAAAGGAATGTTAAGAGAATGGGAAGAAGAAATTATCTGGGCATATTTTGGATTTAATAATGAAAGTATTTCGCATCAACGGCTTGGTTTTTATCAAGGGGAACTATTTACAGAGAATCCGGAAGTTAATCGAGATGTAATTCCTATTTTAGAATTATTGAGAAAAGTTAAACCAACAATTATTACAGTTGCATTAGACCCTGAAGGAAGCGGTCCAGATACGCATTACAAAGTTCTTCAAGCGATTACAGAGGCACTCCGCTTATATGGTAAAGAAGCAGATATATCGAAAATAAAAATATGGGGATACCGAAATGTTTGGTATCGATTTCATCCTGCAGAAGCAAATATTTATGTGCCGGTAAGTTTAAATTCCTTTGCAATTCTTGAAAGTACATTTATGAATAGCTATGGTTCACAGAAAGATGCCAGTTTCCCAAGTTATGAATATGATGGTCCTTTTTATCGTCTTGCTCAAAGCATTCAAGTAGATCAATATAATACTATTCGCTTATGTCTTGGAAAAGATTTTTTTATTAAACACACAAGCCCAAGAGTAAGAGCTTCGCATGGTATAGTTTATCTTAAGGAGCTAACTTTGGATGAGTTCTACACTAAATCAATTGAGTTAAAAAAATTAACTGAGAATGTGTGATAAAAATGAATTCTAAAAAAGTAACACTTGGAATTGAAATAGGGGGAACTCATACTTCATTTGGACTTGTTGATAGTTCAGGGAATTGCCATTTAGAAAGCAAAATTCTTACTAAAGCTAATGAATCACCAGAAGCACTATTTGAACGTCTTTATACAAAATTCAATAAAGTGTTTAAAAATCATTCCAAAGATTTTGAGCTACAAGGAGTGGGCATAGGCGCACCATCTGCAAATTATTATAAAGGTACAGTTGAGTATTCCTCGAATTTAAATTGGGGTTACGTAAATATTATAGACCTTGCAAAAAAATATTTTGATGTGCCGATCGTAATTACAAATGATGCAAATGCTGCTGCAATAGGCGAGATGAAATATGGCGTTGCAAAAAAAATGAAGAATTTTATTCAACTGACACTTAGCAGGGGATTCGGCAGCGGAATTGTCGTGGATGGGAATATACTATATGGTACAGATGGTTTTGCAGGCGAAATTGGTCATACAATTGTTGAAAAAAATGGACGTCAATGTGGCTGTGGAAGATATGGATGTTTAGAAACTTATGTATCGACCGGTGGATTAATAAGAACGTTTTTTGAACTGCTTTCAAAGACAAATGAGATTAGTGTACTAAAAGAATTTCCACCCAATAAATTAACAGTTGATTTAATTTTTAAAGCAGCACGAAATGGGGATAAATTAGCTATAAATGCTTTTGAATACACCGGACAGGTATTGGGAGAAGCTTTAGCGAATGCAGTAGCATATTTGAGTCCGGAAGCAGTGATATTATCAGAAGGATTAGCAATGGCGGGCGATTTGATAGTATCGCCCACCAAATACTATATGGAAAAAAATATGTTAAATCTTTTCCAAGGCAAAGTGGAAATTCTTGTCTCCGGTTTACCTAAAGGAAATGTAGCTATCTTAGGCGCCAGCGCACTAAGTTGGCATGAGATTCAAAGAAATTCCAAAAAACTTTAGAATGCTGTAATAACACCAGCAGTTAATTGACTGAATTTTCTTTCAATATCATATCCAATTTCGCCCATTAGACGAATGTTTCTTTTTAGTAAATATCCGCCGCTTAACGCTATTGATTTATAATCAATTGCTTTAATATCGGACTCTACAAAATTATAAATACCGGCAAAGTAATATTTGCTTTCATCACCATCAGGTGAATAAATTAGTTCAGCAAATCCTCCT
>JALNXG010000007.1 GCA_023230485.1 Melioribacteraceae bacterium | reverse complement strand
TCAAAATAAAATAAAAAAGGCACATATCCAATGTGCCTAAGTAGTCGGAACGGCGGGATTTGAACCCGCGACCCCTACCACCCCAAGGTAGTGCGCTACCCGGGCTGCGCTACGTTCCGAGCTAATCACAAATAATTTCTAAAAGAGATTAATATTTTCTTAATTTCTTCTAAATCCTTTTTGAGGTTTCTTTCATGTTCAATTTCTGGTGGCACTTCGATTTTCTCAAAAAGATCTTTGCTTGATGGAATATCACTCTGCGATGAGTAATCCTCAAGAATCTTCTTTGCTCCCTCGATAGTATATTTTTCTTCACGAAGAAGCTTCTTGATATAAATAATTAATTTTATATCTTTATTGGTATAGATTCTATTACCGGCTCTGTTTTTACCCGGTTTAAGCTGTTCAAATTCGGTTTCCCAGTAACGCAGTATATACTGCTCCAGACCCGATAATTTACTAACTTCACTAATAGAATAATATAATTTTTTTAGACCAAAGTCTTTCATACTATCATCTCGCTACTGACTTTAGCTAAAATATATATACTATTGTAAATAATCAACTAAAAAAGAGAAACTAAGGAACTTGTTTAAGCAAAATCTATAACTTGTTTAATCTCCGTACTATATCTATAAGTTCTTGAACGTCTTTTAACTCAAAATCAGCACTATGCTCAGGTGTATTAAAAGTGTCGCCATATTTAGCAAAAGCGGTTTTCATGCCTATAAGCGCAGCACCAACTATATCTCTTTCCGCCCAATCACCCACCATTAATGCTTCTTCGGGTTTAACATCAAGCTTCCTTAAAATTGCTTGAAAAGGTTCAGGACTTGGTTTTCTCTTACCGGTTTCCTCAAAAGTAACTACAGCATCAAAAAACACATGAAAATTTAATGAAGCGAGGCGAAGCCATGCTTCTCTCATGGGAGCATCAGAGACGATACCGAGTTTAAGACCCATTTTAACTAGAGAAACGAGAGTTGAATAAACATGTGGATAAGGGTTTAATTCTGCCTCCCTTGCCTTCCTATATGCGATAATTCCTGCTGCTAGCACTTTATGGTTAATCTCGTTTAATTCGTTTTGTAATAATTGATCAAAAACTTTTTGATATTCAATGCCTTGCTCCCGATAGATACTATTTATCTTTTCTTTTGCTTCGGGGAAAGTAAGTGGCAGACCAGAATCTATCATTGCTTTAATTGCAGCTTCAATTGCTCTCTCTTTCATTTTCATAAAATCGACAAGCGTATTATCTAAATCAAAAATAATGGCTTTAAGCATTTTTCTTCCTAATTAATTTTTTCAATAAGTAAATCCCACCCACATAACTTAATTCATTAAAACCAGATATGTAACCATTGCATTTAGGGGCAGTTATTAATGTTTGCCTAAAGTCATCTCTACTACTTAAATTAGACAAATGAACTTCAATTTTAGGTAAAGGGCATAGTTCTAATGCATCACGAATTGCAACGGATGTATGAGCATAACCACCCGGATTTAGAAGCAATCCATCAAAGAATGCTCCCGATTTTTGTATAAGTTCAACAATTTCACCTTCGTGATTTGATTGATAAAACTCAAATTGGACATCTGAAAATTCAGATTCTAATAATTTCTCAATCATTTCAAGATCAAATTTCCCGTAGAATATGGGATCACGGAGATGGAGCATGTTTAAATTAGGACCGTTAATAACAATTATTTTCATTTGTTTTCGTCCATTTCTTCTATGATTTCTCTTAATCTTGGTGTCATATAAATCTCATCAATTCCAAGTTCATTCAAAGCAGCTGCTAAGGTCATGACTTTTTTTTGCGTATTGCTTAGTTTATTGATAACGACAATTTTAGAATCCTCTAGAAGACAATATCCTCCCTTAAAATCCCCTCTTTCAAATCTGACAGTTGCTCCCATCTGATTTGCTAAAGATTTAAGATCTTGCAATAATGATTCAAATTCCTTCTCTTTAATTTTCATCTTTTTTCGTTAATGGTCTAAAGATGTATAAAAATATAATGCCGAAATAACAGAAAATTTCAACTAAAGAAAAACTACTAAGAACAGTAATTCTCTCTTTTAGGATACCAGCCAATCTAAAACCATCGACATTTTCTGCAAGAACACCAGCTATAACTGAATAATCGTAAGTTAAAAGATATATTTCAAACGGTGCTGTAAGAACTACAATCATTAAAGAAATAAAAAGCCATCCTTCCTTACGCAAATTTATTTTAGATGCCAAAATGAAAAGAATAAAAAATGCTAAAAATGAGATAAAAGTTACCATGTTAATTGTAAGTATAGGTGAAATTACAAATAGGGTAGGGATTAAATTAAAGGCATCAAAAACTGATTTCAAGGTCAAATCGCTTGCATTAAAAAGTTGATATACTACTAATTGACGGCTTATGTAACCGCCTAACCAAATAACAAAAAATAATACAGTAAAATAAAATAATACTTTGCTAACTTTGTTTAGTTTTTCCATTTTATAATCATCATTTTTAACAATTAACAAATATATGAAAAATTTGCGTATTGCCTCAATTGATATAGGTTCAAATTCTATCTTACTTTTGATTACGGAGTTTAACTCAATCACTCAAGAACTGGAAGTAATTTCAAATTATTATCGAACACCACGATTAAGTGAAGGAGTAATAAATACACATAAAATAAATGATCAGAAGATTGATGTACTTTTACAAATTATGACTGAATTTAAGGAAATCAGTGAACGTTATAATTGTGATCTAATATTAACAACGGGTACTTATGTTTTTAGAATGGCGGATAATGCACAAGATATTATAAATTTAGTTAAAGACAAAATTGGAATCAAAATAGAAATAATTACGGGAGTACAAGAAGCATATTTATCTTTTATCGGTTCAGCATTTTCAGAAGATTGTCAGTCTTCAAAACTAATTATCGATATTGGTGGCGGAAGCACTGAACTGATTGTTGGAAATGATTCCGAAGGAATTAAATATCGTAAAAGTAATAATATCGGAGTAGTAACTTTATATGATAAATTTATTACATCCTATCCCCCATCGCAATCAATTATTTCTGAAATAAAGGAAGAGATAATTTCAGTTTTTAATCCTATCATAAAATTATTGCCAAAATTTGATTCTATTATAGCAGTTGCAGGTACGCCCACCACTTTAGCATGTATAAAACTAAATATAAAATATTTTGAAGAGAAATTAATAGACGGAATTATTTTAACGAAATTAGACATCCAGGAAATAATTAGTTTTATCTCTCTTATGAATAAAGAATCTATATTTGAAAATTATGGTGAAGTAGTAAAAGGTAGAGAAGACCTTTTGCTTTCGGGATGTTTAATTTTATTGGTTTTACTCGAGATGGTAAATAATAATTCTATTACGGTGAGTACAAAAGGACTAAGATATGGGACTGTATTGAATCGATTAGTAGAAATGGGCTATAAAATAAGCGCGATAAAATAACATATCCAAAAGAAGGCCACTACGAGAGAAGCAACTGTCTTATTCTTTAAGATTGTGGAATATCCAAAGAAAAGGATAACAATCGACCAGATAATAAATATTAAATCGATTCCGTAAAGTATGTATGAAGTTAGAGTTTTAACCATAAATGGAGACGGATTAAACGTTAAGAAGAACTCCCTAAAAAGTGCTAGCTTTACCGGTGTTGTTAAAAGAAACGAGATTATTATAGGAATAAATGAGTAAGTATTAATCACAATTACATCATAAAACCTTGCTGAATAACGAATCGATTTTAATACAATCCAGATTATAAATGAAGCAACAATTATAAATAGTGAAAAGAGGAATGTACTTACTGTAAGTGAAGCGAAATAGAATTCAATCTCTATTGTCGAATTAAAAACTATATTTCTAAGAGGGAGAGAATTAGTAAAACTTGCAAGTCCGGCGAAAATAAGAAGAATGATAGTATAATTTTTCTTCTCGGCAAAAACTAAATTACTAATTGCCTCAGATGGTGAATGAAGAATTAATAAATTAGTTTCCCAAAGATCGATATTAGCTACACGATTTCTTAAGAAAGTTTTGCAATTACTACAATTAAGATTATAAAATGAATTTGAATGTCCGCATGATGGGCAATCGATATTGTTTTTCATTTAATTGGCACCCTTAATGATAAATTAAATTTCTTCGAGCCAAAATCATCTTCTACATTAAAATCAAAAAGATGTGCATCCACATAAGCATCTACGAGATTCAAGAAATAAGTGATTCCAATATAAACTGCGAACTGATCTCTTTGGTCTCTATAAAATTCTCGAAAGTTTAGATATCCATTATTTCCTGGTTGAGAATCTTTTAATGAATTGGTATAAAGAGTACGGTAATCTTTATACTTATTATTATTATCGATCCATTGATAAGTAAAATAGCCAAGAATTGACCAAAATACCGGAGCTTTCCAATACGATTCATTATAAATCTGACCAAGACCGGGTAGAACGGCGCTTTGGAGCACAGCACTAAGAGGTGATTTTTGCATAACAAACTTAGTAGAATCGATTGATTCCTGAGCAGAAATTTCGGAAAAAGAGAGTATAATAAAGAAAAGACTAACTATTATTTTCCCCGATAATTTCAAATAGTTCGAGCAACCTTTCAAATTCATCATCTGAATAAAATTCAATAACTACTTCTCCTTTACCATCTTTCTTTTGTTTGCAAAAAACTTTTGTACCCATTATAAGTTGTAATCTTTCTTCAAAGCTGCGTAGTGGACTATTTGCTGGTGTATTTCTAGAATCAGCTTTAAGAAATTTCTTTGACTTTGTTACTAAAAATTCTCTTACTAATTGTTCCACTTTCCTTACTGAAAGATTTTCTTTTTTAATTTTGTCAAGAAATTGGAGTTGAATATTTGCTGTAGGCAGATTAATTAAAGCACGAGCATGTCCTGATGAGATTTCTTCTTTAATTAAAGCCGTCTGTACGTCAGCAGGAAGTTTAAGTAATCTAATAGAATTAGTAATAGTACTTCTATCCTTCCCAACTTTTTCAGCAATTTCTTCTTGAGTAAGAGAGCATTCGTCCATTAATCTTCTATATGCGTTAGCAATTTCAATCGGATTAAGTTCTTCTCTCTGAATATTCTCAATCAAAGAGAGAGCGAGCATAGCTTCTTTAGTATCTACTTTTATTATATAAGCAGGAATATCTTTGTAACCGATATCTTTGCATGCTCTGAGTCTTCTTTCGCCTGAAACTAATTCATAATGATTATTAACGCGCCTTACTGTAATAGGCTGGATTAATCCATTTTCGAGTATCGATTTTTTTAATTCATTTAGAGCGTCTTGATTAAATTCAGTTCTCGGTTGAAACTCATTGGGGACAATATGCTCAACAGATATTTTAACTAAAATATCATTTGTGGAGCCATCATCAATCTTCATATTAGTCCTTCCTACCGTCAAGGGTTGATTAATGTCCTTACCTTGTGGAATTATTAAAGCTTCTAATCCTCTGCCTAACCCTTGTTTCATATTAATTACCAACTTCTTTTGGTTTTAAATTACATTTTTCTAAAAATTCAGTTGCAAGGGAGATATAATTTTGCGCTCCGATAGAAGTTGCATCATACAGTATGACCGGTTTTGCATGACTTGGAGCTTCTGAAATCCTCACATTTCTATGGATTAAAGTATTATAAACTTTTGAGCCAAAATATTTCTTGACTTCCTCAACTACCTGATGAGATAAACGAAGACGTACATCAAACATTGTTAATAGAACACCTTCGATAGTTAAGTCTGGGTTAGATGATTTCTTAACCATATTAATAGTATTAAGCAATTGTCCCAAGCCTTCTAATGCGAAATATTCACATTGAACAGGTATCATTACCGAATCGGCATAAGTAAGTGCATTCAAAGTAAGTAATGACAATGAAGGTGGACAATCAATAAAAATGAAATCGTATTTATCATTTATTGGTTCGAGAGCTTCTTTTAACTTAAATTCGCGTCCTTTTAGACCGACTAATTCAACTTCTGCTCCGACTAAATTAATGCTGGAAGGCAGAATATCGAGAAAAGGCATATAGGTTGATTGAATAGCTTCTTCAGCCGAACATAAACCAACTAAAACCTCATAAATAGAATTATGGGGACGTTCAGTGCCAAGTCCGGAAGTCGAATTAGCTTGTGGATCAATATCGATAATTAGAGTTTTGTATTCCGCTGCCGCTATCGATGCAGTAAGATTAATAGCAGTAGAAGTCTTACCAACTCCACCCTTCTGATTTGCAATAACTACTTTTTTTGCCATTATTTAATTATTATCTCTTCGCCATATGAAAGAATAGTACATTTTTTCCCAGTCTCTTCTAATTTTCTTTTAAATAATTCTGGATTCGCCTTAATGACCGGGAAGGTATTAAAGTGCATCGGAATAGCAATATTCGGATTTGTTAATTCCACAGCTTTTACGGCATCATCAATTCCCATTGTAAAATTATCACCGATTGGAAGAAGCATATAATCAATCTTATTCATTTCGCCAATCAGTTTCATATCATAAAATAAACCGGTATCACCAGTATGATAGATAGTCTTATTATTAGCTGTAATCAAAACCCCTGCCGGTTCGCCGCCATAATGTCCATCGGGAGTTAAAGAACCATGATGAGCAATAGTGAATTTAACTCTACCGAACTCAAAATTAAACGCTCCACCAATATGCATATTATGAGCAGAAAAACCATGATTAATACAATAATCAGCTAATTCATTCACACAAATAAAAGTGGAGTTACATCTTTTAGCAATTTCAAAACTATCTCCAATATGATCCCCATGTGCATGAGTGAGAATAATAAAATCAGCTTTTACATCACTACCCTTAACCGGTGAAGTAGGATTGCCTGTAAAAAAAGGATCAATTAATACAACATAATCATTTATTGTCAATTGAAAAGCAGAGTGCGAAAAATATTTTAATTTCATATTTCCTCCTCAAATTTAAGAATCAATTGGGATGCAAATTTAATCAATTCAGAGCTATTATTTAGTTCTTTTTAAATATTTTATCAAAAAACGTTTTACTGACTTTCGGTTTAGAACTACCAAGACTATTAATAAGACGAGTTCTAAGACCATCACGTGAAAGACCACGTTTAAGCTGACCATTTTCAGCTACAGAAATACTTCCTGTTTCTTCTGAAACAATAACAACAATTACATCTGCCTGTTCACTTATTCCAATACCAGCTCGATGTCGCATTCCAAGCGGAAGACCATCTTGGACGGTTAATGGAGTAAGGGGTAATGTACATCTAGCTGCTTCTAATACATCTCCGCGGATAATTACTGCGCCATCATGAAGAGCAGTTCTTGGAAAAAAGATGGAACGCAATAAATTTTTATTTATACGTGAATTTAATAATTCTCCGGTTTCTACAATACCTCTTATTCCAGCGGTTTTAACTATTACGATAAGTGCACCATGCTGTTGTTGTGCCAGTTCAAAGGCAGTATCAGTTATTATATCTGCAACATCAGTAGCGTTTGTTTTTATAAATGGTTTTAGGAATTGGCTTTTACCAACAAGAACTAATAATCTTCTAATCTCAGGCTGAAACAAAATTATAAATGCTATTACCCAAATATCGGAAAGAAGTTTAAGTAACCAACCAAGTGCCTTAAAATTAGCAGCTTGTGAGAGGAAGGTAAGTACAAGAACAATTACTAATCCATAAAATATTTGAGCTGCAATTGTCCCACGTATTGCTGAATATAGTTTATAAAAGATAAATGAAACTATTGCTATATCTAATAGGTCCAAAAAATTTATGGATAAAAACCCGATTTTGAATATCTCAAACATTTAAAGTAATTTCCGGATTTTGAATACAGTTTAATACATCACTTGCAATTAAAGCATTTTGGACAGAATGAGTACGAATGATTTTTGCCCCATTTTTTGCAGCTATTAATTCTGCCGCAAGCGAATGATTTTCACGCTCTGAAATATCGAGATTAAAAGACTTACCAAGAAATGATTTTCGTGAAACTCCAATTAGAATAGGAACACCAATACCCTTAAATTCATTTAGTCGTTTTATTATTTCAAAATTATCGCTTACTCTTTTACCGAATCCGATGCCGGGATCGATAATCAAGTTTTTGATTCCTAATTTTTTCAATTGGGATATACGATCACTTAAGAAATCATAAATTTCTGACACTACTTCATTATAAAAAGGATTCTCCTGCATATTTTTAGGAGTACCTTTCATGTGCATAATGATAAAGGGTGTATTATATTTTTTAATAACTTCAATCATTGCAGGATCGAATCTACCAGAACTAATATCATTAATTATTTTAGCACCGGCTTTAATCGATTCTTCTGCTACAAGTGCTTTTTTTGTGTCGATAGATAAAACAATATTTTTATCATATGCTAATATTCCTTTAACTACCGGTATAATCCTTTTTAATTCTTCTTCAGGTGAAATGTCTTCTGCTCCGGGGCGGGATGATTCCCCTCCAACATCAATCATGGCAGCACCTTGTTTATGCATCTCGATACCAAATTCAATTGCTTCTTTTTCAGAAAGATATTTTCCTCCATCTGAAAATGAATCGGGAGTTACATTCAAGATTCCCATAACACTTGATCTTTTTAGAGATAATACCCTTCCATCATTTAAGCTAATACCCAAAGAATCATATTCTGAAAAATTTTTAATTACCTTTGTGATTTTATAGCCAAGGTCTTCATTGCCGACAGATAATATCTCTTTTGCAACCTCTTTAAATATAGAGAATGATCCAAGAACCAATAGGTCAACAAAATCTTCTTCTGATAGAGGAGTTGTATAGCAAATTACTTTATTGGTAAGAACAATTTTTTTGAGTTTATTCGCAAGCTTAATGCTAATATCTCTTATTTCTAATGCAATTAAATCTTGCTCATATAATTCTCTAAATACATTATATTTTGCTGAATATTTATTAAATACTTGATGATGAAAAAGGTCTATGATTTGTATTTTCATTTAATTGCCAGATTCCAATCAATTAATTGCATTTCTTAGTTAATTAAGTTTCTAAGCTCCAAAGTTGCTGCTGTGATATTATCTTTTTTGAAAATAGCAGAACCAGCCACGAATACATCACATCCGGCATCGTTAACAGATTTTATAGTATCTAAATCTATTCCGCCATCGACTTCTATTAAATAATTAAGATTCCGTTCTTGCCTTAATGCTTTTAAATCACTAATCTTTTTTAGAGAATGATTGATGAATTTCTGACCGCCGAAACCAGGATTGACACTCATAATAAGAACCATATCTACATATTCTAAAATATCATTAAGCGTAGAAATTGGCGTTGCCGGATTAACTACTACTCCAGCTTTCACATTAAAACTTTTTATCAACTCAATTGTTCTATGGAGATGTTTAACTTCTTCTTGATGAACAGTTATATAATCAGCACCTGCTTTAACAAATTCCTCTATATAATTATCAGGGGATTCGATCATTAAATGGACATCAATTGGAAGTTTTGTTATCGTTCTTACAGCTTTTACTATCATTGGTCCGAATGAAATATTAGGTACAAATTTTCCGTCCATAATATCGCAATGAATTATATCTGCACCGCCTGCTTCGACGTATCTTATTTGTTGAGAAAGGTTCGCAAAATTTGCGGCTAGTATTGAAGGAGCTATTTTTTTCATTATTAATTATCTATCAATTTTGATTGAGTTAAAACCACACTTATTGAATCCCCAATTGGAATTAAATTACTTACAGTTGGAATTTGATCAACTATTGTATTCGGTAATAAAGTTGGTGAATAAATATATGATATCTTACCTATAAAAAGAGAATTAACTTGAAGAATACTTTCTGCTTCGGTTAATGATCTACCTAATATATTAGGTACACGGATCATTCCAATTTGTGGACCAATACTTACTCGAATATTAACCAATGTCCCTTTTGAGATATTAGTACCTTCAGTAATAGATTGTCCAACGACAGTAAATATCGGCATTTCAGAATCGACTGAATCAATTGAGCCCAATTTAAGTCCGGCTCTTTCTAAGGTGATTTTAGCATCGCGAATCGATTTATTCATTAATGAAGGCATCTCTAATTTCGGATCACCTCCACTAATAGTAAGATATACTCTTCTACCCTCTTTAACCAAACTTTTAAATAAAGGTTTTTGAAAAAGGACATAATCTTTTTTCATTTTATCATCAAAACGGGCAGTCTGAATTATTGGCACTAAATCTAAATCTTCTAATATTTCGATTGCTTTATCCTTCTGCATTCCTACTACATTAGGAACATTAAGTTCAGTTCCGCTAACATACAAAGGAAGCAAAATAAGATCAAAAATTAGCATGACAATAATTATGCTGCCAATTACAATTCCGGTTTTTTTTAGGTATTTTTGGGTCGTAGTTTTCATATATTCTAATATATTAAACATTATTTTATTTACAAAAAAGCAAATATTCCTATGGAAAAAATATTAATAGTATTTGAGGATGTAAAATATAAAAATTTATTGCCATTAGTGTATTTAAGACCTGTATTTGATCTAAGAAGTGGAGTTTTTTCGCTTGCCGATAAAATAAAGTTATCGTTTCCGGGTTATTCACTCTTTTATAATGTGAGGGACTATTTGATGGATAGTTTTGATAATTATAGAGACTCGGATAGAGAAGCCGAAATAATATTAATTAATGGACGGCTGTTAATATCAAAATCCGTTAGCGAAATTATTGAGGCATTAAATATAGGTGAAGGGCTTTCAACCGGAGATACATTAGTTGCTGCAAAAATTGACTCTAATACTTTTGAGAAAATTAAGGAAGATCAAGAAGGTCTATACGATTTTTCATCATTAGAATTAATTAGTAATACTATTACCTGTACACTAATAGAATACCCGTGGGATTTAATTAATAATAATATAACCGAGATCGGGAATGATTTTAGTAAATTAAATCGAGATACCGAATGCCCCACAATTCCCGAAGGAGTTTACTTAATAAACAAAGAGAAAATATTTATCGGTGAGAATTGCAGGATATCTCCTACCGTTGTGATAGATGCTACCGATGGACCTGTTGTTATCGGAAGCAATGTTACGATAATGCCACATGTAGCTATTCAGGGTCCTGCTTATATCGGTGCATTTAGCACTGTCAAAATGCACTCTGCTTTTTATCATGGTACGAATGTCGGTATATGGTGCAAAGTCGGTGGAGAGATTGAAAATTCCATTTTGCAGTCATATTCAAATAAGCAGCATGATGGATTTCTTGGGCATTCTTATCTTGGCTCTTGGGTTAATATAGGAGCAAGCTCAAATGGAAGTGATCTTAAAAATAATTATACCAATGTATCTGTAAATATCAATAATTCACCTGTTGATACAAAGTCAACTTTCTTTGGTGCAGTAATAGGAGATCATTCTAAAACTGCTATAAATACAATGTTGAATACAGGTACTAATATTGGAGTAAGCTGTAATGTTTTTGGAGCGGATTTCCCTCCAAAGTATATCCCCTCTTTTTCATGGGCTAATTCAGGAATGGTTGTAGAATATAAACTAGGTAAAGCAATTGAAGTAGCAAAAATTGTAATGTCACGCCGAAATGTTGAGTTTACGAAATCCGACCAAATAAAATTTGAAAAGATTTTTGAACTCACTAAGAATGAACGTAATTAATGAACTTAATAAGAAATTATTTTTATTTAGTTAGATGCGTTCAAGAACTCAATGACAGATTATCAGGATCAGTAATAGAAGATATATTTTCTCAAGAAAAAGATATTATCTTTATCCATATCCCGAACGATAAATCTGATAATCAACATTTTCTTTTTTCTGCTGTAAGTAACGATAATTATTTTCTGATTAAAGCCAATCATAAAAAAGCAAAAAAGAATTTCGCCAAATTATTTAGTGATCTACCCCCTCTTAAAATTGAATCATTTTCTATTGCCGAATATGATCGAATAATAAAATTAGAGACCAATACCGGAGCGTTTTATTTTGTTCTTAGGGGTAATAGCTCCAATGTATTTTATATCAACTCGAATTTAAGTCTAAGCAGTTTCAAAAAATATGATAAAGAGAATGAGGATAGAATTGTAAGTGAGCTTACCGGATTAAAATATATAGCTGAATTAAATCTGAGTTCATTCGATCCTAAAGCATATCACAATTCAGTAATGAAGCCCTTCCTTCAAGAGTCGGAGATAAGAAATATCTCAATGGAAAAAATTATTGCGGAAGTTTTGAATGAGGAAATTAGTTTTGCTAAATATAGCATTAATGATTCTCTATTCTGTCCCAGTACATTTTCGGTCGTGAATCAATATGACGAATATAAAATATTAGGGAGTTATTTAGAAGCATCCGATTCATATAGAACAAATGCTTTTTATTCTGATAGGAAAGAAGTTAATCGAAAGATATTAACTAACGCTATATCTAAGCGGCTCGAAAAAGTGTCTAATAAAATAAATGAATTGACTGTTCGAGTAGAAAATAAATCTAAAGAAGAACATTATAATAAGTTAGGCAATATTTTATTATCGAATATTCACACTCTTCAAAAAGGGATTGATAAGATTGAGTTATTCGATTTCTATGAAAATAATGAGATAAGTATAAAATTAGATTCGAAGAAAAATCCCAAAGAAAATATTGATGATTATTTCGCTCGTTCAAAATCAGAAAGAATCAATTATGTAAAATCGGTAGAGCTATTAGAGACTCTAAAAAATGAATATTATAAATTACATTCAATTTTTGAAACAATAGATGAAATGGAAATTGAAGAAATGGATGGATTAATAAAAAGAATGAAATTAACTACCGAGCAAAAAGAAGGCGGAGAATCAAATCTCCAAGATAGTTTTAGGCATTATATTATCGAAGGCAAATATCATCTATTTGTAGGGAAAGATAATAAGAATAATGATCTGCTGACCACACGATTTGCAAAGCAGAACGATTATTGGTTTCATGCGAGGAGCGTACCCGGTAGCCATGTAGTTTTAAGAGTAGATAATTTGAAAGAAAATCCGCCAAAGAATATTCTAAAAACTGCCGCATCGATAGCCGCATTTTATAGCAAGGCAAAAACTGCTTCGCTCGCTCCGGTTAGTTATACTCAAAAGAAATATGTAAGAAAGAATAAAAACATGAGTCTAGGAGAAGTGGCATTACTGAAAGAAGAAGTGCTTTTAGTCAAACCCGAAATCCCCTCCAACACAGAGCCATGCGAAACCATTGAGATTTAAGAAATACCGATTGAAATAATGAGGAAGCAGGATACATTTGATCCTGCATTCCCATTAATTTATACTTATTTTATCAATAGCATTTTTCTTATAGTTTGATAATTCCCTGAAGTTAATTTGTAGATATATGTTCCACTTGGAAGATTGAATCCATTAAACTCAACTTCATGCTTACCAGATGGTTTTGATTCATTAACTAGAGTTACGATTTCATTCCTGCTCTCCGCTAAAATTCATAATTGTATAATTAGGATAAATAATTGCAACCATAATACCTATAACACCACCCACTAAGATTCCACCACCTACTGAGATTACTTTTTCTAAACCTGGAGAACTTGGATTTGAAATAAAATTTCCTAAGAGACCTCCACCAATTCCACCAAATAAAAATCCTTCAAAGATAGAAGAACCTGTCCCTTTGAATTTAATTTCTGAAATTTGGTTTGTTGCAAGTGTTTGTTTCGATTCGATTTCTATATTATAAAAGCTTGTTGAATCACTCATTATTTTAATTTCGCGTCCGATAAAACTATTTTGCTCTTTGGTTGTGATTGTACAATCATCTTTTTCCGCACATAGCTTATTAACTTTTTCGTAATATTTTTCTTTCTCTACATATTTCTCTTTTGTAATATTATATGAACACCCATTTGATATTAATAAAGTTGCAGCAATCATCAATAAAATTAGTTTTGTCATATTTACTCCTAATTTAAATAATACATAAAAAAATACTCGATTTATGTCTTAATTTCTAATAAATAAAAATATAAGTTTAGAACAAGTTTTAAACTGGATTTAATGCTCAATTCCTTACCAAAAGATTGGTAAAGTTTATGTATATTAACCGAATATAGTAAATACAAACATCTTATGTCGATTACTTTTCATCAATAAATCAAAAGCATAATCTCTATGGTCAGTATGCTTTTCCGAATTAAAGAGACCGAATTGAAATGAAGCATTATTTATAAACCGCAATATTGGATCAAAATATTTTGTAATTTTTGCACCGATAACTAATGTTGGAAAGTAGAATTCTCCACCCTTGCCATCATAATGATTTGAAAGTTGTAATAATTACCATTGTCTTTTCCATTTTATTTTTTTCAATATTTATTAATTGTTTTTCTATTACAATTGTATGTCAGCTATAAAATAAATCGCACTGAGTTTAGTATTGATTAAGTGAAAATATAAATTTTATTCTTAATGTAAGCTAATCAAAAATCTTAAAAATAGTATTAAAAATTTTACCCTATTTTTTCATAGAAGTACGATACCTTTTCCAATTAAAATTTTTTACATTACATTCAATTACCCAAATTTATGGACTTATAATTATTCTTATATAAATAATCTATTCACCTTTTAGAGAAAGCAGGATACATTTGATCCTGCTTCCGAATTAATTTATACTTATTTTATCAATAGCATTTTTCTTATAGTTTGATAATTCCCTGAAGTTAATTTGTAGATATATGTTCCACTTGGAAGATTGAAACCATTAAACTCAACTTCATGCTTACCAGATGGTTTTGATTCACTAACTAGAGTTACGATTTCATTCCCAAGAATATCATACACTTTTAATGTTACAAAATTTGCTTCCGGTAAAAAGTAGGAAATTCTTGTTGAAGGATTAAAAGGATTAGGATAATTCTGATCTAATGAAAATTCATTTGGGATAGAATTTATCTCCATTTCTTTAGCAAGTGGAAAAGTCGGTTCATTTATATCTCTTTTTTGAAAAAGTGGAAGTTCAGGGGGAGTTGAAACAACCTCTACATAATATTCATTTGATGTTTTTATCGTATTTGATCCATCTTTAACAATACATTTTAATTTGAAAATTCTCAATTCATTTGGGTTATGAGGTTTGCTGAAATATGGTGAGTTAGCACCTATTGGTACCCATTCATTACTAGGAGCAGCGTTAATTATAATACCACCATCTTTTGAATCAATCATATCAATATTCACATTTTCTCTTGTTAAGTTCTCGTCTCTCTGTAAATATTCAATTCCATTCAAGTACATTATTTGCCAATTATAAGTAAAAGGTTCTATTCCATTTTGTAAAGAAACAGACCAATGACCAATTCCTCCAGCGTATAATGTGTTATCTCCAAAAAGAGATACACTCACCAATGGTTGAGGTAATAAATCAGCTTCTTTTGCAAATAAATATAGCAAACCGGAAATTGATCTAATTCCATATACAAAACTATTATTTGAAATTGCATTCATTAGATTATTCGTTATTGGATCGCCATGAGCAGGAGGATTAATATATTGTGAATTTAGGTTA
The DNA here is from genome assembly GCA_023230485.1 of Melioribacteraceae bacterium. Taxonomy (GTDB): domain Bacteria; phylum Bacteroidota; class Ignavibacteria; order Ignavibacteriales; family Melioribacteraceae; genus BRH-c32. Next base: position 66,535 of record JALNXG010000007.1, on the reverse strand, counting down.
TTTATAAATTCGTTTAGACCAGAATAATAAGTAAATGGATCATTAATGCCCGAACCATTATTTCCATCAACATCATCACTTGGGAAAAAGGAAGTTATTTGGCTAGTTGAATAAAATAAATACTTTAATGGATTTGAATTAGTTGTGGGATTTATAAGTCCACCCTGATTAATTGCGTTTTGATATATCCACTGATTATAAATCGAAGGTTGATTCATCCATTCTTCATAACTATCTAGATCAGGATAATGAGGGTCATTGTGTGTATGTGCGGGAATACTCATATCACCTAATAGATGGCAAATTCTTCCTAATATCTCCCATACTACTTTATTCCTAAATTCAAGAGATGCAGTATGCCAACGGTTGCGGGATATAAATTGTCCAAGTATATCGTAATAACCCTTATAATAAATTTGACCATCTTTATAAAATTGGAATAAATTTGACGGGGCAGAATAAGCCTTAATAATTCCATTTTCATAAGGAACTCTTAATTCATATCCGCCATAAATATATTTCCTAGCTTTTTGATATGCATTAGAATAAGAATTTCCCAAAATATTAAATTTTGAATTGTCTCCTTGGTCAGGGTCCCAAAAATGTGTATTTGAGGCCATAAAACCCCCAATTCCATAGCCTTCATTAGTAGCATCACTATGATCTTCCTGATAAGCACCTATAACAATTAGATTACCAGGATTAAATTGACCATTCCCTTGCTCATTATAGCCAACGTGATCCTTCATCTCACGAATATCTTGACCAATAAAATGTTTAAGTAATTTGTAAGCTTCCCTTACCATATGTTGGTGTACTCCTTCTCCATGTGCATATATTCTGTTACCTGAGAAGATAAAAAACAAAATTGCAAAAATAATATTTTTCATAATAGTCCTTGAAAATAGTTAGTTGATTTTAATTACAATCTTTGATTCACTAATAATCCCATAAGTTGTGCCAATAACAGCTCCCGCTAATGTCGAGTAAAGAAGAAAATCTATGCTGAGTCTCGGATGTCCAATACCCCTAGTGAATATTGAAGGTGAAAAACCAACACCACCGCCGATCAATGTTCCATATAAAAAGCCTTCAAAAGCACCTCTAACGGGTTGAGAAAAACTAATTGTTGATATTTTATTTGTTTTTATGGTAATGAATTTATTTGTAGAGTTTTCGATAAAGCCGGTTGTATCTTCAGAAATTTTCAATTCTCTAGCGTTATATTCGATCTTATCAGCGGTTTTAATTATAAGGTCATCTCTATCTTTACAAAGTCTTTCAACTCTTGTAAAGAATTCATTGTTATCTTCACTGCTATATTGTATAAAAGTATGCGTGCATCCACTACTCAGAAGTAGCAACAAAATTACGGACACAAATGTTTTTTTCATATAAGCCTCCTCTAATAAGTTTATAAATCATAAACATGGAACTAAATATTTTGTAATTTTTGTACCGATAACGAGTGTTCCAAAATAGAATTGTTCACCCTCGCCATCAGAATAATTAGAAAGGATGCCGGCAGCACTAAATTCGTTATTAAACTGATAGCCAATTTTCAAACCAAAAAATTCAGGAGTTCAGCTATTTAATGAGACAAAAACAGTTGGTTGATCTTTCAAAAAAACTGAATCCGGTACGAATTAATTTGCATAAACATAATCAGAATGACTAACTGCTATTAAAAATAGGAGAAAAATTATAATTCCATTTGTTTTCATTTTTATACCTTTGAAGAATTAATATATTTAATTATAGAATCAGATCAAAAGTCTAAACAATAAGAACAAACCATGCAATATACTTTTATATTATTCAGATAAAAATTAAATAATTAAAATAAGATATTTTGAATAAATATAAAATAATAAATAAGAAATTTATCAAATCTTTTAGAGCAAATGCTTCGTTCTAAGTTACTGATTAGTATTTTTATTCCCTTCCTTTCCAATTGGACATACTTTTATGAACACCCATTATAATTAACATATACTGGAAAAGTTTATCGGGTAAGATACCTCTTAATATCATAGATAGACGTAATGACCTTTGTCGGCGAACTGCATACTTCCCTTTTTTAAGAGCACATTTGATGGATTCAAAACATGCGATAGTTATTTAGAAGCATCCGATTCATATAGAACAAATGCTTTTTATTCGGATAGAAAAGAGGTCAATCGGAGGATATTGATTTCCGCAATATCAAAGCGTCTCGAAAGAGTATCGAATAAAATAAATGAATTAAACCGAGCAGTACGAATCTAATGAAACATAATATTAATGTAGTATCCTTAAATTAAAAAATATATTTATAAATTTTTCATTTTAATAACTGGTACTGTAAAAATGAATTTACTTCCCTTCCCAAATTCACTTTCTACCCATATTTTACCACCTTGAGCAGAAACAAATTCTTTAGAGATTGCTAGACCTAATCCCCAACCTTGTTGGTACTTTTCACCTACTTGAGTGAACTTTTGAAATAATTTTGGTATATCCTCTTCTGAAATTCCCATACCGTTATCTTTAACTGAAAATTCAATGTTGTTTCCATTTTTTCTAACTTCGACAATTATTTCGTCTTTACTTTTAGAATATCGTATTGCATTATTAAGGATGTTAATAAAAACAAACACTAATTTTTCAAAATCAATATTAATTACAGGTAATTTATCATCAATTATTGTTTGTAGCTCAATGCTTTTTTCTGAAATTTGCATCATAAGTGCAGTAATGCCAATATCGATAACTGCATCCGGTTTGGCTGGTGCAAAATTCAATCTAATATTGCCAGTTTCAATTTGTGAATAATCCAATAATTCTTTTATAACTTTTGATAGTCTATTGCTTTGCTGCCTCAATGAGTTTAATATCTCTTTCTGTTCAATGTTTAGCTCCCCAATTCTTATATCATCAAGTAATTTCAGACTTAGGTTAATAGATGAAAGAGGGGTTTTCAATTCATGGGAAACCGTTGCTAATAAATTTGATTTAGCTTTATCTCTTTCTTGATATTCAGTTATATTTCTTAACAGTATAAGTGTTCCAATGAAGGTATCTTTTTTCCATGTTTTCGAATAAGTGATAATCTCTTCGATTTCTACATTAAAAAAATATTCTTTGCCTTCAATTGTTATGCGCACAGGACTGATTTCTTTATCCTCACCATCACACCGATTTAGATATATCCTATATAATTCTTTTATTAAATCGTTTTTAGAAGATACATCGTTGATATGCTTATTAATAATTTCATCTTCATCCAGTGAAGTAATTTTGATCATTGTATTATTAACTAAAACAATATTTTTTGATTCATCAATAAATAAAATTCCATCTTCAATATTTCTAACGAGCGTTTCTAATCTTTTTTGTTCGAATAATAATTTATCAATCTGCTTTTCTTCATACAGTTTAAGTCTTTCAACCATATTATTGAACGCAATAGCAAGTTCACCTAATTCATCATCTGATTTTACTTCCAAACTTTGGTTATAGTTATTCTCACTGATTGATTTTATTTTATGAGTTAGTTCTTTTATAGGTTCAATAATATTTGAAGGGAAATTATAAACAAAGGATAAAGTTATTAAAATGGCTAAAGTACCAATTAAAGTCATATACAGTGTTACATCATCTGCAGTCGATAGTAATTTATCCATCTTTGATTTTACTGCATCGGTATTAATTTTATATAACATCAATATATTATTCTTTATAAGGTTATGTTTATCGGCGATGACATTAATCAAATCTTCTGAAATATTCGCTTTATCAATACTTTCGATTTCTTCAACATAATCATTGAATAGAATAGTTAGTTCATTTGATAATATTTCTTCACCAGGCTCTGTTAAATTATTTGATTCTTTTTCTAATTCCGTTCTAAACCTTTTTATTTCTTCCTGAATATTATTGTACTTATTAAAAATTAATATTTTATCATAAATTGAATTATCTGTATATTTCTCTATATTATTTAAGTACATCAACATATTGACAGTATAATCAACTGAATTATAGTTTTCTTTAATTGTACCTTTTGATTTTTCAGCTAACTGATTTACAAAAACGATTCCCACTATACTTAATGTAACGATTACAGAGAATAGAAATATTACACCGATTGTTATTTTACTTCTTATTGTTTTCATCTGATGCCACCATTAAAATGTCAATGTTTTCTTTTGAAGTTAATGAAGAAAGCTCTCTAAATAAATTTTTTGGATTAAGTCGATAAAAAACTGAAAATGATGGTTTTCCTATAATAATTAAAACAGCCTCTTTAACCTTTGCAAAATCGACTATTGCTTTTGCAACACTATCATTACTAAGCTCAACAACTTGGGCTCCAAGTTCTGCAGCCAGCTTAAAATTATTTAATAACATTCGTTGTAAGGTTGTTTCGATTTTATCCATAGACTCTTTACTCGTCTGGACATAAATCACAAACCATTTTGAGTTGTATATTTCAGCTAAGCGTGAAGACTTTCGAATTAATTTTCGTCCGGTTTTATAATTTGAGCTAAGAGCAGTAACGATAGTGTCGATTTTATTACGTGAATCTAAAGATATTTCCCTCACCATTTTTCTCTCTACTTGTCTTGAAACTTCTTTGAGAGTTAAATCCCTCAATTGAAGTAATTTTTCAGTTTGGAAAAAATGTTTTAATGCTAATGAAACATTTGAATGCTCATAAATTCTTCCTTCTTTCAATCTTTTAATAAGTTCCTCAATAGTAAGATCGACGTTTACAACCTCATCGGCATCATGAATTATTTTTTCAGGAACAACTTCAGTGATTTTTATTCCGGTAATTTTCTCTACACGATCAATCACACTTTCTATATGCTGAATATTTACTGTGGTAATAACATTTATACCTGCATTTAATAATTCAAAAATATCCTGCCAACGTTTTTCGTTTTTTGAACCTGGCATATTAGTGTGTGCTAATTCATCGACAAGTACAATCTCGGGTTTTTGAAGAAGTATAGAATCAAGATCCATTTCCTCTAACATTTTACCTTTATAATAATTTTGTTTTCGAGCAATTATAGGTAGACCTGATAATAGTATTTCGGTCTCTTTTCTTTTATGAGTTTCTACATAGCCAATTACGACATCAATTTTATTTTCATATAATTCTTTTGCTTCTAATAGCATTCTAAATGTTTTCCCTACTCCTGCTGCCATCCCTAGATAAATTTTTAATTTACCTTTTTTAGATGAGCGTATAAGATTTAGAAAACGTTCTGCCGATATTGATATTTCCCTTTCCATTTATTGTTATTCCAAGTCATTATTATTTAATTTATCTAATGCCATATTAAGTTTAAGTACATTAATATTCTTTGGCCCAAATATACCTAATAATGGTTCTTCGATATTATTATTAACGAGCTTTAATATCTTTTCTCTATCTATTATATTTCTAGCTTTTGCAACTCTTTCGATTTGTATTAGTGCGGCTTGAGATGAAATGTGTGGATCAAGACCACTACCAGATCCCGTTACCAAATCTGAAGGAATTTGTTCTCTTTTGATTGTTGGATTTATTAAAAGAAATTCTTTTATTCTATTTTCTACTTGTACAAGATATTCCGGATTAGTAGGACCTTTATTAGAAGCACCGGCTGATTTAGCATTATAATTCACTTCAGAAGGTCTACCCCAAAAATATTTATCTGAATAAAAATATTGTCCAATATTTTCATATCCCACAAGTTTATTATCCTGATATATAGGTATTCCTTTTGATTGACTTGGGAATAATAATCCAATCAAAAAGATTAATACAGGGAACATAATTCCAAATAATATTACTGTAATGAAATGAAGCTTTATGTCTTTTAGAATTTTCATATTACCCTCTAAATAAATAATGAAACAAATAAATCAATTAATTTTATTCCTCCAAATGGGACTATTAAGCCACCTAGACCATAAATGAGCAAATTTCTTGTTAAAAGAGCAGTTGCTCCAATAGGTTTATACTTTGAGCCTTTTAATGCAAGGGGTATTAGTGCAGGTATAATGAATGCATTAAATATAACAGCCGCAAGAATTGCAGATTGTGGACTGCTTAATTTCATAACATTCAAGAGATCCATCCCCGGGATAGTGGTAGCGAATATTGCAGGAATTATAGCAAAATATTTTGCAACATCATTTACAATTGAGAAAGTAGTTATATTTCCTCTTGTGATAAGAAGTTGTTTTCCAATCTCAATAACTTCAAGAAGCTTAGTAGGATCACTATCTAAATCGACCATATTAGCTGCTTCTTTAGCCGCTTGAGTTCCAGAATTCATAGCGACACCAACATCAGCTTGAGCAAGCGCTGGAGCATCATTAGTACCATCCCCCATCATAGCCACTAATTTACCCTGTTGTTGTTCTCTTAGAATATAATTCATCTTGTCTTCTGGTTTTGCTTCAGCGATAAAATCATCAACTCCGGCTTTATTAGCTATATATTTGGCAGTCAATGGATTATCACCTGTAACCATAACAGTTTTAACCCCCATTTTTTTCATTCTATCGAATCGTTCCTTAATACCCGGTTTAATAATATCTTCGAGTTGTACAACGCCTAAAATATTATTATCAACTGCAATAGCGAGTGGCGTGCCACCATTTGAGGCGATTCTTTCAAAGTAATCAACAACTTCCTTATCGATATTTGTAGAACAATTACACCATTTAGCTATTGCATCCAAAGCCCCTTTTCTAATTTTCTTACCATCGATTAAATCAATACCACTCATTCTTGTTTCAGCAGTAAAATCAATAAACTTTCCACTCTCTGCATCTTTTTGATAAGAAGATGCAACGGACATCGAACCAAGTTCAATTATTGATTTCCCTTCAGGAGTAGGATCTGAAATTGAGCTAAGCAAACAGTATTTTATAAATTCTGGTTCATTTACATTAGTTAAAGGGATTAATCTTGTTGCTTTTCTATTACCTATTGTTATTGTACCCGTTTTGTCTAATAATACAACATCAATATCTCCTGCATTTTCTACTGCTTTGCCTGATTTAGCAATTACATTTGCTCTTAATGCTCTATCCATCCCTGCGATACCAATAGCAGAAAGCAGACCTCCTATTGTAGTTGGAATTAAACAAACAAATAAAGAGATTAGCGCGGTAATTGACACTGCAGTATTTGCATAATCACTAAAAGGCTTGAGTGTTACAGTTACGAATAAAAATATCAAGGTAAAACTTGCGAGCAAAATTGTTAAAGCTATTTCATTTGGAGTTTTCTGGCGGCTAACACCTTCAACTAATGCAATCATTTTATCAAGGAAGGATTCTCCTGAAGCAGTTACAACTTTTACCTTAATTCGATCTGATAATACTTTAGTTCCGCCAATCACACCTGAATGGTCAGTACCTGCTTCTCTAATTACAGGAGCCGATTCACCGGTAATTGCCGATTCATCAATTGATGCTATTCCTTCGATTATTTCTCCATCAGTTGGGATAGTGTCTCCTGTTTCTGCAAGGAATATATCACCTTTTTGTAATTGTGATGAAAATACATTAATAATCTTATTATCAGGAGTTATTAATTTAGCTGCTGTTTCTTCACGAGTTTTTCTTAATGAGGCAGCTTGAGCTTTCCCTCTTGCTTCAGCGATTGCTTCGGCGGAATTTCCAAATAGTACTGTTAATAATAATAATAGAGTAATGACAGTATTATAAACATAATTTCCTTGACCGCTCTCAGATGAAACAAAAGATAAAATGGTTATTGAAAGCATAATTATAGTACCAATTTCTACAGTAAACATGACTGGATTTTTTATCATTACTGACGGATTTAATTTTTTAATCGCCTCAATCAAGGATTCTTTTAAAATCTCTGAATTAAATAATTTTATATTTTTATCTCTTCTCATTTTAATACCTCATCACATTGAAAAATATTCAGCAATTGGTCCAAGCGTAAGAACAGGTAAGAAAGCTAAAGCTGCGATAATAAATATCACACCTAATAGAATTACTGCAAAAGCTACACTATCAACCTTTAATGTTCCTTCCGAAAAAGGAACTACTTTCTTTGAAGCTAAAAATCCACCTATTGCAATTGCTCCAATGATGGGGATAAATCTATTTAGCAACATTATCACGCCGGTTGAAATATTCCAGAAAGGAGTGTTATCTCCAAGTCCTTCAAATCCACTACCATTATTTGCAGCTGCTGAGGTAAATTCATATAGCATCTGTGAAAAACCATGATAAGAGGGATTACTTAACCAACCAATATGCGGATTATTATTTATTATGAATGTGGAAATGCCGGTGCCTGCCAATATTAGGAATGGATGTAATAAAATCAATAGCACAGCGATCTTAATTTCCCGAACTTCTATTTTCTTACCCAGAAATTCAGGCGTTCTACCAACCATTAGACCACCAATAAAAACGGCTATAATTACATACATAAAGAAATTTAAGAACCCTACTCCTACACCGCCATAGATAGCATTAATCGACATATCAAGAATTAATATTCCGCCTGTAAGAGGAGTCATGCTATCACTCATTCCATTTACGGAACCATTTGACGTAGATGTAGTAGAAACACTCCAAAGAGCAGTAGCAGCAGAACCAAGTCTAACCTCTTTCCCCTCCAAACTTCCCAATGGTTGCATAATTCCTAACTTTGCAATTTCTGGATTGCCTTGAGTTTCAAGTTTCACTGCGGCAGTTGTAAATAGGAGAAAGAATATTGTCATTACTCCAAAGAATAGTAATGAGAGCTTTTTATTATTAATTAGGAAACCAAATGTAAAGACAAGTGCAATTGGTATAATTGCCAATGAAATTGTTTCAACTATATTTGTAAAATAATTAGGATTTTCAAAAGGATGAGTAGAATTAACACCAAAAAATCCGCCACCATTAGTTCCCAATTGTTTTATGGCAATCATTGGAGCGGCAGGACCGGATGCTACTGTAACTGAATCACCTTCTAATGATACAATAGTAGAAGGTGATTCAAAAGTTGCGGGTACTCCATTAAGTAGTAATATAATAGCTAATGTAAATGACAAAGGAAGCAAAATTCTTGTACAGCTTTTTAAGAATAGATTATAAAAATTACCTAGGTTAGTAACTTTATTCTGTAATATACCTTTTATAAAAAGTGCAAATGCGGCAATGCCTGTTGCAGCTGAAACAAATTGTAAAAAACCGATTACTAACATTTGAGAAATATAACTTAACCCTGTTTCACCAGAATAATGTTGTAAATTTGTGTTTGAAGTAAAGCTCGCAGCGGTATTAAATGCTAAAGTGGGTTCCATATTGAGTATATTTAACGGATTTAAAAAGCCAATTTCACCTTGCAAAAGTAGAAAACCAAAGCTCCATAGAAAGAAAATGAAATTAATTCTTAATAATGCTTTGCTATTTTCTTTCCAATCCATAGATTCATTTTCATTGATACCTGCAATTCTAAAAATAAAGTGTTCTAAAGGTGAAAGAAAATCGCTCCATACTTTTTCTCCTTGAAACACTTTACTTATATATTTGCCTAATGGAACTGAAAGAACAAATAACAAAAGTATAATTAAAATTACGCCATAATATTCATTTACCATTTTACCCTCTAAAATTTTTCTGGTCTAATTAGTGCATAAAGCAAATAGAACAAGACTGCTATACTTATAACAAATAAAAGAATCATCATCTACCCCTAAATCTTATCAAAAAATTTGATTGATTTGAAAAACAGAAAAAATAAAATCAAACTTGTAATTGTTACTATAAAAACCATATCACCTCCAGATATTTATATGGAGTTATACTAATTATATGCCAAAGGGATAAGAAATGGAATAATTCAATAACATTATGTTATTAAATAAGTTATTAGATGCTAGATGCATTTGTAATTATAGGAGTAAGATTAAAACCACTCCGAAATGGCAGGGTGTTTTTCATTTTGAAAGGGTAAAAATATTTCTTTATTTGATTTTATATAGTTGGATTTTTCTGTAAAGCGTAGTTAGTCCTATGCCTAGCACTTCCGCAGTTTTTGTTTTATTTCCATTTTCTTTATTGAGGATTTTTAGAATATGATTTTTTTCAACATCTTCAAGTATTGTAAATTCATTATTCGCATTTATGGATTCTTTGAAAAATTCTTGTGGAAGAGATTTTTCAGTAAGTATATCTCCATCTAAAAGTATAATTGAGCGCTCTATTACATTTCTAAGTTCTCTAATATTACCCGGAAAATGATACTTATATATAGAATCCCAAAATGATTTACTTATTACTTTTATGTTTCTCCCAATCTTTTTTGAAAAGTGTTGAATATAATACTCAGTTATTTCTTTAATATCTTCTTTCCTGTTATTCAAGGATGGGAGTTCAATTTTAATAACACTTATTCTATAAAAAAGATCCGATCTGAAATTGCCCTTTCCGATTTCTTCGGTTAGATTTCTATTTGTAGCCGCAATTATTCTTACATCCACTTTAGTTAGTTTTGTATCGCCGGGTTTTATAAAATCACCTGTCTCTAAAACTCTTAGAAACTTTGCTTGTAATGAAAGGTCAAGTTCACCAATCTCATCCAGAAAAGAGTGCCTGCGTGAGCTTCTTCAAATAAACCTTTTTTATCTTTAACTGCACCAGTAAAAGCACCTGCTTTATATCCAAACATTTCTGATTCTAAAAGTTCTCGAGAAATGGCACTGCAATTAATAGCTACGAATTGATTGTTGCTTCTATTACTCGAATAATGAATTGCTTGAGCGAATAATTCCTTTCCCGTACCAGTTGCGCCAAGAAGTAAAACGGGAGTATCTGTCTGCGCTACTTTACCAGCAATTAGTTTTGCTTTATTTATTTCATCCGATTTACCTAATATTGAATCGAAATTAAATTTATTAATTAGGCTTTTTTCAAGTGCTGCAATTCTTTTCTTTAAACTAACTTTTTCAATTGCATTATTAATTAAAGGGATTATCTTATTATCTTCATCACCTTTAGTGATATAATCAAAAGCACCATTCTTGATTGCATTTACACCACCATCGATAGTACCATAAGCTGTAATTACTATGATTTCACAATAAGGGCTAATCATCTTAATCTTTTCAATTAAATCAATGCCATTTATATCAGGGAGTTTAACATCAGTTAATACAACAGAGATTTCTTCTTTTGATAATATATCAAGACCGGATAAGGCATTCTCTGAATCAAATGTATTATAACCTTCTAATCTAATCAGTTTGACCAATAACTTACGAAGATCATTCTCGTCATCAATTATTAATATATTTTCAGTCATTAGTAATCTTTTATTTTTTTTCTATGATCAATTATTGTAACTATCTCCCCTTCCAATTAGACATACTTTTATGAACACCCATTATAATTAACATATACTGGAAAAGTTTATCGGGTAAAACGCCTCTTAAAATCATTGATAGACGTAAAGACCTTGGTCGGCGAACTGCATACTTCCCTTTTTTAAGAGCACCATTAACGATTGCTTTGGCAATAACATCATGGTCTTTTACTTGAGGAACGATTAAGTTACCAAAGAATCCTAATTTAGCTCCTTCAAACATTCCGGTTGCTAAATAGCTTGGATGTATAGAAGAGATACCGACATTTTTTTTACCAGAATTAATTATTTCAAATCGCATCGATTCAGTAAATCCCCATACCGCCCATTTAGTGGCAGTATATACAGCCAAATCCGGCACTCCGAGATATGATGAAGCTGAAGATAAATTTACTATATGTCCCCTATCTTGCTTCAATAATATTGGAAGTATCTCTTTTGTAGTATAGACGATTGCATTCAAATTTATCTTAATCGTCTTATCCCACTTATCGTTATCGGTATCAATTAAGCTGCCGCCTGCTACATAACCGGCATTATTGATAAGTATATCGATTCCACCCATCTCTTTTAATGCCACTTGAACCATTTCATGAATTTTCCCATTATCCGAAACATCGCAGTTATGAAGGAATATTCTACCTAAATAATCTTTGAACAATAAATTGCAATTATCAAGTTCTTTCTGATTAATATCCCAAATTGTAACGATAGCGTTCTCGGCGAGCAATCTTTTGGCAGTTGCCAATCCGATACCCATAGCTCCGCCAGTAATAATTACTTTCATATTTTCTAATTTCATAATTTCACTCTCACCATTATTTCATAAATTTGCTATCTTTATAATCAAAACTAATTGAAAAATTGTTGATAGTAAATAAAATTAAATATCCCGTTAAACGAATCCTTATAATCAAATTAAAAGGTATAGGAGATGTAATATTAGCTTCGTTGCTTATTAAGCCGATTCAAGACTATTTTCCGGAAGCAAAAATTGATTTCCTTGCTGATAAATCTTCTTTCGATCTATTAAAATCGATTCCCCTAGTTAATTATATTATAAAAAATGGTAAGACTATTTCAGAGAGATTTAAAACAATATTAAAGATTCGGTCGCATAAATATGATATTGTTATAGATTTATACTCAAATTCTACTACTGCTTTATATACATTTTTCTCAGAGGCAAAGTTAAAAGCCGGTTTTCCTTACAAAGGAAGAAAATATGCTTACAATATTTTTGGACCTTCCGAAAGAGACAAATATCATAATGCAGAACTACAATTTAAGTTAATTGAGAATTTAGGAATACCGGTAAATGTAAAATCATTTCCTATTAAAATTAATGAGGATGATAGAAATTATGCGGATAAATTAATTAGTAATTATGGTGAGGAATTTTATATAGGGATCTCATTGACCGGAGGTTGGAACTCAAAGAAATGTCCACCCGAAAGATATGCGGAGATTATAAAAGAATTAGAAAAGAAATATTTTTTCACTCCATTAATATTATGGGGACCAGGGGACGAAAAGGAAGTTGATAAATTAGAATCATTTATCCCTAATTCGATAAAAATTCCAAATTGTACATTTATGCAGATGGGCGCAATTATGCAAAAGTGTAAATTTATTTTATGTAATGATAGCGGACCGATGCATTTAGCCGCCGCATTAAATATCCCGCTATTGGCATTCTTCGGACCAACGAATCCAAAATTCCATGCTCCATATAGCGATAATTCATTAGTAATAAATTATTCTGAATTGCACTGCATTGTATGTAATCTATTAGAATGTCCTTATAAACATGAATGCTTTTATGAATTGCCGATGGAGCGAATACTTAATCAAATAGATAAATTAATAAAACAAAATAAAATTACTCTTAATGAAAAATATTGAAATCTTCTTTCGTAAAGTATTGCTGAAAATATTTTTATTCTTTTCAAAGAATCATAATACTAATGGTATTCCCGAGATATCAAATAAAAAGCTATTGATAATCAGACTCAATCGAATTGGTGATGCTTTAGTAACAACACCCTTAATCAATTCTCTGAAAAACAATTTTAATCCGATGATTTATCTATTAGCAGATAAGAAAAATCATTTCGTCTTTAAGAACAATCATGCAATTGAGGAAGTAATAATATTTGATAAAAAAAAGGGATTAAGGGAAACAATTGAATATCTCAATAAAATGGATTTTGACGTGATAATTGATACTCATACAGATGTTTCTACTACTGTGAGTTTATTAATTGCGTATTTAAGTGCACCAATCAAAATAGGGTTCAATAAAGAAAACAGAAAAATATATACTCATCTTGTACCAATATTAAACACAAAAGTATTTCATGTAATTGACAGACTATTAGAAATAACAAATTATTTACTTAATTATAAAGGTTCCTTAGAAAAGTATAATATCGAATATTCGATTTCAGAAGAAGCTCTTTTACATGCTGATTCTTTTTTAAATAAGTACATAGATAAGTTTATAGTAGGAATAAATATTTCCGCAGGTAGTGATGCACGATTTTGGGGAATAGAAAATTATAAAAGACTAATTATGGCGTTGGACTATGATAATGTTATACCTATAATTTTATGTGCACCGTCAGATATAGTAAAAGCAGAATCGATTTCTGAAAATAATATTCCAATTTATTATTCCGAAAGTTTTGAAATATTTACTGCAATAATTACTAAATTGGATATATTAATAACACCAGATACATCGATAGTTCATATAGCTTCGGCATTGAAAGTACCAGTATTTGGGCTTTACGTCCAATATGATACAGATGATACTATCTGGTATCCTTATGCTTCAGATTACGAAATAGTATTAACTAAAGAGGCTACATTAAAGAATATCTCATTTAATGAAGTAAAAACAAAATTGATTCCATTTATAGAGAAATATCATGAAAAATAATTTTGAGACATGTAAAAAGTTTTCCGGATATAAGCCTTGTTATCCAGATCATAATTGTTGGAAGGATGGTTGTAAAGATCATTTGGAGATTGGAACGAAAATATTAATAATTAATTTAGATGCAATGGGTGATGTATTGATGACTACCGCTCAGCTCCCATTATTAAAAAAGAAATATCCTGAATCTACAATTTATTGGATAACACTTAAGAATGCTTATGGATTATTATTGAATAATCCATTATTAGATAAAATATATCAATATGATTTTGAGTCTCTATCAATATTGGAACATATAAAATTTGATTTAGTATTGAATGTGGATAAATCGCAGCGGTCCTCTGCCCTTTTAATGTCCATGAATAGCAAAGAAAAACTTGGTTTCGGTTTAAGTGAAAATGGTAAAATAGTCCCGATGAATAAAGGAGCAGAATATAATTATCTGCTTGGAATGGATGATCATCTAAAGTTCAAAGTCAATCAAAGATTGGGGCAAGATTATCTTGCAGAGACTTTTAATTTAGAGTATGAAAGAACAGATTATACATTTGAATTTTCTGATGAGGAAAAACAATTTATCAATAATTATAAAATCGAAGTAGGCATTTCAGAAAGTGATGAAGTAATTGGATTTAATACCGGCTGCTCAGAACTATATCCAAACAAAAAAATGACAATTGAACAGCATGTGGCATTAATTGATAAATTTCTTTCTCTGAATAGATTTAAGATTGTACTGGTTGGTGGACCTGAAGACTTTGAAAGAAATAAAGCAATTGAAAGCCATTTCTCCGGTAAGATAATTAACACACCAACAAATCATGGTATCAGGAAGGGTGCTTGCTATGAAAATATTCCACAATTAATAATTACAGGTGATTCATTTGGAATGCACCTTGCAATAGCATTAAAGAAATATGTTATAGCATGGTTTGGATTAAGCTGTTGGACAGAAATAGATTTGTATGATCGTGGAATTAAGTTGTTCCCTGAAGGATTATTTTGTGCACCTTGTTGGAAAAAGAAATGCCCTTATAATCTTGAGTGCATTCAGATGATCGATTTAGAAAGAATTGTTGCTGAAACAATAAAATATTTCGATGGAAGAAAATGAAAGAATATATTGAGATAAAAGCTCCGGCAAAAATAAATATTGGTTTAAAAGTAGTTTCCAAAAGAGATGATGGATATCATAATTTATACACTTTCTTCTATCCTATTTATGGACTATCCGATATTATGTCATTTAAGAAAAATAATGCTGATTATTTTATATCAAACGAGCCATTAATAAAAGATGACGAAAGTAATCTGATAATAAAAGCAAAAAAATTAGTAGAAAATAAAATCTCAAATAATCTAAAGACCGGAATTACATTACAAAAAAATATCCCTATGGGTGCAGGTCTTGGCGGCGGAAGTTCCGATGCTGCTGCAACCCTGATTTCATTGAACGAACTTTATTCATTGCATATTGCATATAACGAATTAATTGAGATGGCATTAGAATTAGGTTCTGATGTTCCTTTTTTTCTAAAAGCAAAACCAAGTATAGGTGAATCACGTGGAGAGTTATTAAATCAAGTTGAAGTTAATATAGATTGTTTTCTATTAATTGTAAACCCACATATACATATTTCAACTGCTGAAGCATTCCGAAATGTTAATCCATCTGATAGTAATTGGGATTATAAAAATATGATTGAAGGAGAGAGATTTAATTTCTCGAAATTACAAAATGAAACGACAAATGATTTTGAAGATTTTGTATTTGGGAAATATCCCGAAATTAAAAATATTAAAAATATTATGGTAAAAAACGGGTCATTATTTTCGATGATGTCGGGCAGTGGTTCTACTGTTTATGGTTTTTTTGATTCAAGAGAAAGTGCATTACGAGCATCTAATAAATTAAATCATTCATACATGCGCAGAATATATGATCTAAATGATTATTAATCATCATGAACTCCATTAATTATTGGTATTATTAGCCTTACTTCAGTACCTGGATGTTCAGGTTCTCCTATTTCAGATGGACTAATAATTTCCATAGAACCATGATGCTGTTTCATTATTTCATTTACCAAGGTAAGTCCCAGACCACTACTTTCAGTTTTATTATTAAAATCTTTTGCTCTAATATATTCTTTATAAATTCTTTCAATATCTTGTTGTTCGATACCTATCCCATTGTCAATTACTTTTATTTGTAAACCATTTTCAATATTCTTTAAATATATTTTGATTATCCCTTGCATCTGATTATACTTAATTGCGTTACAAATGAGATTGGATATTGCAAGGTGAAATAAAAGCTTATCAAAATCAATAAATGGTTTGTCGTTTCTATTATCTATTAATTCAATTTTAACATCCTTCGAATCGCAAAGTTCTTTAGTGGATTTCAATACTTGTTCAATTGTATCAAGTACATCAAAAACTTCAATCTGTTTTATATCCAATAATCTGAGTTTTGCCATTCTAATTACATTGTTTATTAAATTAATAGCTTCATTCGTCCTAATTCGGGCACGTTCTAATTTATCCATAACATCATTTTCTACTTTACCTAAATATTGATTGAGTACAAGGTCCAATATTGAACGAATTGCTGTAAGTGGAGATTTAATTTCATGCACTAAACCAAGTACATATTTCTGTTTTGATTTTTCTGCTTCACCTAATCTATCAACTGAATCTTGTAATTCTTGCTCTCGCATATATAGTTTGTTTGCTATCGTATTAGCGAGCATTATACTTATAAAAAGCATCATGGCGAATATAGTAATGAAAATTAGCCCGAATATTAATTTATGGGGACGAGGGTAAGCATATAATCCTACTATAATATTATTATCTATCATTCCAAAATTCTGCATAAAAACGAGAATTGAGAATACTATTACAACAACAGAGGCGGATAAATACATTATATATCCAGGAAGAATCATACTTCCAATTACCATGTGGAATATAAAAAACATATAGAGAGGTGAATCAATAATACCGGTATAGTAAACTAATACCATCAAGGCAGTCAAATCTAAAATCATTTGTATGAGAGATAGATGAAGGCAATTAAAACCTTCAGGATTACAAGTTACATTATTTTTAATTGAATGGAGAGCAATATTATATAATAGAATTGAAATTGCGGTAAAAGAGATTGCATAAGTTTGTGCAGATGAGAACTTAAAACCGAGTATAAATTGACCAGCCAATAAAAATAGTAAAAGAATTACTACAGCCGCATATCGCAACTTTATAAACCAAAAATTACGCTGAATAACAGACTTCCAAAATTCATTGTAATTTGTTGCCCACTTAGGAATAATTATAAGCATAACGTATTCCGATTATTGTGGTAATCTTATTTAAATATAGAAAGAGATTTAATTAAAGTAAAATGTTTTGTTTTAATTCGATAATGAAAGTTGTACCAACCCCAATTGCAGAACTAATTTTAGATGGAGAATAAAATATTATTGATCCATCATGATTCTCGATGATACTTTTAACTATGTTCAAACCGGTTCCCGTTCCCTCAACTTGCATTACGTTAGAAGCGCGATAATATTCTTCGAAGATTTTTTCTTTATCAGATTTCGGAATACCTATGCCTGTATCGGAGATTTCTATTGTCAATAAATCATCTTTAGTTGAAAGTTCAATCAGCAATTCCCCATTCGGATTATTATACTTGATTCCGTTATTAAACAGATTTGAAAAAACTAATTCAAAAAGATTTCTATCGCAATTTAAATGTACATCATCCTTCTGTTTCTGATTAAAATTAATCGTTATATTTTTCTTCTCAGCTAATGGATTAATTGAAAGGATATATTTTCTTATCATTTCAGATAGATTAACATGTTCGATTTCAATTTTATTCAATAGCCTAAACCGAGAGAAACGGACCATATTATTTATCATTTGAATTGATTCGTTTATTCTTTCTTTGGCACGTGATATTTTATCTTTAACTAATTGACTAACTTCACCTAGATAATCACCGAGTATTAAATCTAAGATTGAACTTGCTGCTGAGATTGGTGATTTTAATTCGTGAACTA
Source organism: Melioribacteraceae bacterium (assembly GCA_023230485.1). Lineage (GTDB taxonomy): Bacteria > Bacteroidota > Ignavibacteria > Ignavibacteriales > Melioribacteraceae > BRH-c32. The sequence continues at coordinate 48,129 of JALNXG010000007.1, read as the reverse complement.
CTGCTGCTACATATTTTTGTTTAGATTTTTCTGCTTGATGTAGATCATCTAATGCCCGCTTTAATTGCTGTTCTCTTTCATATAAATCTTTTACAATCTTCGAGGTGATAAATATTGAGATGAATACTAGCGATGCGAATATACTTAGAAATACAAGAAGATAATTTAGATTATTATAAAACTCAAAATTAAATAGTCCAATAATATTTTGATGTGGGATTGTTCCCATTAATTCAAGAGAACTAAAGGTAACAAAGATCAATAGGCAAATAGCTGCTAAAACGTACATCATACCAGCAGGAAGTATTAAACTTCCGATGATCATGTGAAAAATATAAAAAAGAAAAATAGGAGCTTCAATTCCCCCTAACACATAAATAAGAATACTTAATGAAAATAGATCAACAATAATCTGATAGAGTGAAAGAATTACTTGTTCATCTTTCTTTTTTAATCTTATGAGTTTTTGGAAATAGTAATTATAAGAAGTAATAAAAATAATTATAATGATTACCGAAATGTTCTGAAAAAATGATAAAAGAACATCAGGTAAAATATTTAATAGAATAAGAAGGGCTATAAGAGCTAAAATAGCAGCGAAACGTAATTCAACAAACCAAGCGTTATAACGCTTAATCGTCTTGAAATACTCTTCATATATTTGAACATATTTAGGTATTAGCAGCATAAAATAAATCTTAGCAGCCAATTGACTGCTAAGACCCTAAATGAATTAAATAATATATTTACCGCGTTTTACGTAGTGTGTATGTAATAATTTGTGCGATAAATGACTACAAGGACCTTCGGTTAAGAACTCTTCATAAATCTTAGTAATGTGAGGATTCTCATGAGATTTTCTTAATTCAAGCGATTCATCTTCGGCATATATAGCTTGAGCGCGTTTCATACGAATTTCAGGAGTTGTTGGGATCGGTTGACCACCACCTCCAAGACATCCGCCTGGGCATGCCATAAATTCTATAAAATGGCACTCGCTAAACTTACCGCCTGCCTTAATATCATCCATTACTTTTTTGGCATTCGCAGTACCGTGTGCTACAGCAACTTTAAGAGTAGCACCTTTGAGCCAATCCCAATTAGGAACAAGATGAGCAATTAAACCGGGTACAGGACCAAATTTATCACCAAGAGGAATTTCCATATATTTTATACCATCAAATCCACGTACATCAACAACGTTTGCATTTGCAAAAATATCTTCTGCTTTAGCACCTGTAATAAACTCAACTATTGTTCTAATAGCAGCTTCCATAACACCGCCGGTAGCTCCGAAAATTAATCCAGCACCTGAAGCTTCACCAAATGGATCATCGAAATGTGATTTCGGCATTTCAGGGAGATTAATACCTGCTTCCTTAATCATCTTTGCCATTTCGCGTGTTGTAAGACCATAGTCAACGTCTTTATAACCAGAATCAGCCATTTCAGGACGGTTACATTCAAACTTTTTAGCTGAGCAAGGCATTAATGCAACAGAAACAATATCTTCAGGATTAACGCCATTCTTTTGTGCATAAAAAGTTTTAATAAGTGAACCGAACATTTGTTGAGGTGATTTAGCACTACTTAGATTATCGAGATATTCAGGATAATAATGTTCTAAGTATTTTACCCATCCAGGTGAGCATGAGGTGAATTGTGGAAGACTAACGGAAGCATCTTTACCAACTAATGCTTTGTATAGTCGAATTATTAATTCAGTGCCTTCTTCGATAATTGTTAAATCTGCAGTAAAATTGGTATCAAATACTTTATCGAAGCCAATTCTTTTTAATGCAGTATTAAGCTCTTGAGTTAAAGAAGTACCTGCTTCCATTCCAAATTCTTCGCATATCGCAGCTCTAGGTGATGGTGCAGTTTGAATTACTACGTGTTTTTTCGGATCGTCAATTGCTCTCCAGATTTCATCAGATGGATCATTTGCTCTAAGAGCGGCAGTGGGACATCTATTAATACACTGACCGCAATTAATACAGATTACGTCTGAAAGTGGTTTCTCTAAGAAAGTGGAAATATGAGTCATGTCTCCCCTTCCTATTGATTCAAGTACACCGACTTCTTGAAGATCGATACAAGTTCTAACACATCTTTTACATAAGATACATTTACTCATATCTCTAATAACAGCATAAGAAGAGCGATCAATTTCATAGCGTGGTTTATCAACATGTCCAAAAGTATAACCATCTACTCCATACTCTTTAGCTAAATTCTGTAATTCGCAGTTACCATTTCTGACGCAAGAATAACATTCGCCATAGTGTTCACTTAGCATTAAGTCAATAATATGTCTTCTTGCTTTACGTACCATAGGTGTAGAAGTTTTTATTTTTATTGGTGCTGTAATTGGAAAGGCACAAGAAGCTTGTAGAGTTCTCATTCCTTCGACTTCAACAACGCATATACGACAAACACCTGCAATGCAAAGGTCTTCATGATGGCATAAAGTAGGGATACTAATTCCTGCCATTTTACATGCATCTAAAATTGTAGTCCCTAATGGAACAACAACTTTCTTTTCATTAATTTCAACGGTGATAGTCCCGCCAATCGCAGTAAGGTCAGTTGGCTTTTCGATTGTCAGTGGCTGTTGACTTAATGGTGCTCTATAATCTTTTCTACTATCCATTATATCCTCCGTTTCCATTGAATATTTCATCTTTAAAGTTTTCTAAAATCGAGATAAACGGATTTGGAGAAGATTGACCTAAACCGCATTTAGACGCTACTTGCATTGTTCTACCAAGATCGATTAACTTTTCGATATAATCGAAAGTATATTCACCTGATTGAATCATTTTCACACCCTCGAGTAATTTGACATTACCGATTCTACAAGGTGTACATTGACCACAAGATTCTTCAACAAAAAACTCCATGAAATTTTTAAGAATGTGAATCATATTTCTCGATTCATTAAAAATCATAATCGAGCCGCCTGTTGCCGCATCTTCATAAGCTAAAGTTCTATCGAACTGAGTTTTATTAAGACATATTCCGGAAGCACCGCCAACCTGAATTGCTTTAGTATTTTTAGCACCTACAAGGAAAAGAATTTCCGAAAGTTTAGTGCCCCAAGGTAATTCATAAACACCCGGTTTTTCGCAATCGCCGGAAATAGAAAATAATTTAGAGCCGGTAGATTTATCCGTACCATGTTGTCTAAACCAATCGCCACCTTTAACTAAAATATGAGAAACAGCAGCTAAAGTTTCAACATTATTTACAACAGTAGGTCGTCCAAAAAATCCTGTATTTACAGGGTAAGGAGGCTTATTACGAGCTTCTCCTCTATTACCTTCTAATGATTCAATTAAAGCGGTTTCTTCGCCGCATATATATGCGCCAGAGCCCATTCTTATAGTTATATCAAAATCGAATCCATCTTTACCGAGAATGTTATTCCCGAGCAAATTATCTTTTCTCATTGATTCTAAATAATCTTCTAATGGTTTTCTTACATATTCATATTCACCACGAAGATAAACGATACCCCTTGAAGCACCGATTGTATATCCCGCAATCACCATACCGTCAAAAACTAATTCAGGATAATCGACTAAAAGCACACGGTCTTTGAATGTACCAGGTTCCCCTTCATCGGCGTTACATATAACATATTTGATTTCAGCAGTAGAAGCCGCTACAACCATCCATTTCGTAGCAGTTGGGAATCCTGCGCCGCCTCTACCTTTAATTTTAGATTCACGAAGTTCTAAAAGAATATCTTCACGCTTTTTACCCAAAGCGGCTTTTATTCCTTCGCCTCTTTTATATTCAGAGAATATTACTGAACCTTCTCTTTTTGTCTTTTCCATAATCATTTAACCCCCTTAAGAATTTTGACTGCTTTTTCGGGTGTTAGATTTGCATAAACGATATCATTAATTAACATAGCCGGTCCTTGATCACACATTCCAAGGCAGTTAGCATATTCTAATGTGTATTTATTATCTTTCGTTGTTTCACCAAAAGTAATACCGAGTTCACGTTCAATTGCTTGTGCAATTCTTTCTTTACCTTTAATATCGCAAGTAATTGTCCGACAAAGACGAACGATGAATTTACCTTTAGCTTCGGTATTAAGAAATGCGTAAAATGAAATGACACTAAAAACTTCAACAGGATGAATATCTAACAAACGAGCTACTTCTTGTTGAGCAAAATCGGGTATTGATTTGTGATCTCGTTGAATGTCTTGAAGAATTGGAAGTAAAGACGACCTTTCAGGTCCGTATTTCTCTACAAGCTTTTCAATTTCTTCAGTCATTGCATTTTTTTCGAGAATAAGCATTTAATTTCCTCCTATTTTTTCTGCAATAAACTTTCAACTTTTTTGACTAATTCTTCAGGTGAGATTGGTTTTTCGACAAAATCATCGACAGGTACCATATCACTTTTGCCAAATTCTAAACCAATGGCTTTCGATACTGAAGTGTACATTAAAATTGGTGTAGTGATTCCGTTTTTCCTGAATTTCTGTGCCAAGAAAAAGCCGTCATCAGGTTCATCCATCATTACATCTAGTATAATCAGATTTGGATTCCTTTTTGTTACGATGTCGTAACCATCGACCGGGTTAGTTGCTGTAACGACATCAAATCCTTTAGATTTTAGTACCAAAGAGCTTGCATCGAGAATATCCGGATCATCATCGATAATAGCGATAAGAGCCATAGTTATTTCCCCTTTTTAGTTAGTATTTATTGGAAAATGGATTATAAATGTCGTACCCGAACCATATTCAGATTCGACTTCTATTTTTCCATAATAAGATTCAACTATTTTTTTTACGATAGAAAGACCGAGACCGGTACCGCTGATGCCGCGGGTCTTTTCATTTTTTGCTCTGTAAAATTCCTGGAATAATCTATTTTTTTCTTCCGTTTTCATCCCTATTCCGCTATCGCTAATCTGTATCACTGCGTAGCTGCCGGAATGGGAAATACTGATATCAATTTTCCCTTTGTCTTTATTATACTTTATTGCATTGCTAATGAGATTGGTAAATATTCTGTTGATTTCATTAGCATCCGCTTTAATAGTTGGAATTGGTTCTTCATAATGAGTAATTAATGTAACACCTTTTTTCTTGAGTTCTAATTCTAGCATTTGTGAAACTGATTGGACTATCTCATCGAGCTTAATTTCCGTTATTTCTCTCTGCTTTGTCTTTAATTCCATTCTTGAGATATCTAAAAGGTCATTTACTAGATCAGTCAAACTTTTTAGGCGAATAACTGACCTTACTAAATAATCGCGTTGAGTATCATAAGGAATGCTAATAGAATCATCTAGGATAATATTCAAGAATCCTTGAACTGCAGCCATAGGGGTTTTTAGTTCGTGAGCTACCATAGAAACGAATTGAGATTTAATTAACTCGATCTTTTTAAATTCAGTGATATTTTTGATTACTACTACAACTCCTGCAATCGATTTGTCATTTTGAAGTATTGGAGTGCATGTAGATTCAACAAATAATTCATTATTGGATTTTAATTCTAATTGTATGCTATATGTTTTTTGAAGTGCTTGATCGGGGCTATAAATCTTTTTAATAATCTCTACAATAGGAGCGGGTAAATGTATAAGAGCAGAATCTCCTATTGAAAGTGAATCGAGATCAAAATATTTTAAGGCGGCTGTATTAAAATAAACTAACTCACCTATTCTATTAATTACTAGGACGCCATCGCTAATTGCTTTAATTATTGTATTTAGTCGTGATTTTTCTGAAGCAATTTCGATAAGATTTTCATCGCGTTCTTTTTTAAGAAGTTCAGATTCAACAACTAATTGCCGTTGTCTAAATCCTTGTTCAACTTGATAAATTAATTCATCGGGAGTGAAAGGTTTTGGTATATAGCCATATGCGCCAAGGCGAGTGGATTCTATTGCCGTTTCATAGCTTGCATAAGCAGTAGCTATAAAACAGATTGTGTTTGGATGTACGGACTTGATTTGCTTAAGCACTTCAAGTCCATCTACATCCGGCATTTTAAGGTCGATTATTGCTAAGTCGTAATCGGAAGCAACACCAAGACTAATTCCCTGTTCACCATTTTCCGCAGTATCTACTGTAAAATTCTCATCTTCTAATAATCTTTGCGTTCCAATCCTTAATCCTTTTTCATCATCGACAACTAAAATTTTTCCTTTTGTTTCATTCAATTTATTAATTCGTCTTTGGGTTAAAATTTTCCAATTTAGTGATCAATTCTTCAACTACGACAGGTTTATGAAGAATACCATCACATTTAATCCATTCTCTTTCTTCGCTTGTAGAAGCACTGAATTTAAATCCTGTTTCGTATGTGGCAGAAGTAAGAATAAAAACAGGAATATTTTTCCCATGTTCAGTTTTCTTAATTCGGTGAGTTAATACAAAGCCTGAATCCATCTGCTCCATAATTAAATCGACAATACAGGCATCAGGTTTTTCTTTCTGAAATAAACTCCATCCTTCAGACCCAGATTCACCAGTAACTACCTGAAATCCTTTATTCTCAAGGATTAACTTATTTTGTTCTAATAAATCGATATCATCATCCACAAGTAATATTTTTTTTACCAATAAATCCATTATTTTTTCTCCAAATTCAATTTATTTTTTAATTAATATTTTTGGCAATTTGATTTTAAAATCACTTCCTTTACCTAAAATCGTTTTTACAGTTATATCACCCTTATGCATTTTAACAATTCCATAAGTAATTGCTAAGCCTAAACCAGTACCTTTACCCATTTTTTTAGTAGTGAAGAAGGGTGTAAAAAGTTTATTTATATTCTCTTCTGGAATACCTACACCTGTATCAATAATATTTGTTATAATACTTTCTTCATTTTGATCGATATTTATTGTGATATTTTTTATTGAGCTTGCGTCTAAAGCTTCAACTGAATTATTAAGCACATTAAGAAATACTTGTTTAAGTTGATCTGAATCCCCTTCGATAATAGCACCTTCTGTATTATCGTGAAGATTAATAATTATATCAGAATTTTCTGGATTAATCTTAATAGCAGAGACGATATTAGTTATCAAATCATTTAATTTAATTGTAGATAATTTTATTTTACCTTGACGAGCGAAGTTCAATAAATTAGCTACAATATTCTTACAACGAGTTGCTTCTTCAACTATTAACTGAAGGTCTTCGCTATTTTGTTCAGAACAATTAGTTTTTTCCATTTTACGTTTCATCATAGAAGCATAAAGCATAATTGTACCGAGCGGATTATTTATTTCATGAGCAACACCTGCTGCGAGCTGACCAATAGAAGCTAACTTTTCAGCACTATGTAATTGTGCTTGTGTTTCTTTTAATTCTCTATTAGCGTCTTCCAGTTTTTCAATTAAATAAGGAAGACACATATCTTCTTCGGCTAATCCTTTAGCAATTGCAATAGCATATTCTCTGCAAGTGGGATATCCGCAAGAACCACAATTAAGTTCATCTGTAACTAAATATTTTTCAGTTTGAGCAAGAATTTTTTTAATCTCTTCTTCGGAAGGCATAGGTCTTCTTTGATTTTTATTATCAAAGCTTCTAGTTAGATCCAAATCTCTGCTATTATATATCTCACTTTTCCAAACCGCTTTATCAACATTATTAATGTGTTCGTTTATGTAATCAACAACTTTAATTTTGCGTGAATAGTTATCTAGATCACTTCCTGCCGCAGGTCCATTTATGCAACCTTCACAAAACAATATATCGACAAATTTTGCTTTTACTTTTTGGTTGCTAATTTCCTGAATAACTTTTTTTACATTCTTTTTTCCTTCAACTACTAGAATATCATTCTGAAGGATATCATTTGAAAGTTCAGAAGATTTAAGTAAACCGCCTGTTAATGGATATGTTTTACCCATATTGGCAAAAGGAGGATCAAATGGTATCTCATCACACTTATTTAAGTCGATTCTTAATTCTTCGAATATCTCATGCAATTCTACAAACGTCAGTACTGCATCAATATCACCTGCCACTTCTTCATCTTTATATTCACTCTTCTTAGCAATACAGGGTCCAATAAAGACAACACTATAATTTTCACCTAATTTTTGTTTTAAGTATCTCCCCATTGCAATCATAGGAGATACAATTGTCGCTATATTAGGTATGAGATCTACATAATATTTCTCAATCCAATTTGTAACTGCCGGACAAGGCGAACTAATAATTGTTTTATCTTTGTTTGCTTCAATAAACTTTGGATAAAGCTGACTAACTAAATCCGCGCCAAAGGAAGTTTCACAAACATGAGAAAATCCAATTTCTTTTAATCCACCAACCAACTTTTCGTGGTGATCAGGGAAAGAAACAGGAAAGGAAGGAGCGATTATAGCTACTGCCTTTCCGCTTGACAATATCTGTTTCAATACTAATTCTTTATCATTTACTACTTGTTTAGCATTTTGTGAACATACAGTAACACAATGCCCACACACGATACAGCGTTCTTCGATTACCACTGCTTGACCATTAATTACCTTAATGGCTTGTGCAGGACATTCTCTGACGCAGGAATAACATCTTCTGCATCGTTGTCGTATCGTGGTTACAATACCTGTCATTTTTTACTTAGAATCTTTTTTCTATCTACATAAGTAGTATGTAGTACTTCATGAGCTACATGACTATTTGGTTCTATTAAAAATTCTTTATATAGTTTTTGAACTGACTCATTTTCATGCGAACGTCTATTTTTCATTTTCGAATCAATCTCATATAGAGCTTGAATACGTTTTTTCACTTTTTCCGGTTTTTGATGAATTGGTTGCCCGCCGCCATTAATACAACCGCCGGGGCATGCCATAACTTCTACAAAATGATATCTAGAAGTACCATTCTTTATCTCTTCTAAAACCGGTCCGACATTTCCAATACCATTAACAACAGCTACTCTAACTTCTAGACCATTTATATCGATAGTAGATGCTTTTAATCCATCATTGCCTCGCATATCTTCTAGAGCTAAATTATCTAATTCGGTTCCTGTAAGTTTGAAATAAGCAGTTCTAAGAGCTGCTTCCATTACACCGCCTGAAGTACCGAATATTGCAGCAGCACCTGTAGAATCACCAAGCGGATTATCAAATTTATCTTCCGGTAGATCATTAAAATCAATTCCAGCAGCTTTGAATAATCGTACTAATTCTCTTGTTGTAAGAACTGCATCTACATCCTGTAATTTATCTTCAGAAAGTTCTGCTCTCCCCGATTCGAATTTCTTAACTGTACATGGCATTATAGAAACTACATAAATTTCTTCCGGTTTCAATCCCATTTTTTTTGCATAGTATGTTTTTAGAACTGCGCCTTCCATTTCATGAGGAGATTTACACGTAGAAACGTGAGGGAGTAATTCAGGACTGTTTTGTTCGATATATTTAACCCAGCCCGGGCAGCAACTTGTAAACATTGGTAATGTTCCGCCATTGCTCACTCTATTAATTAATTCGGATGCTTCTTCCATAATCGTAAGATCGGCTGCAAAGTTAGTATCGAATACTTTATCAAATCCAAGTCGTTTCAATCCTGTTACTAATTGTCCGGTTGCATTTGTTCCAAGAGGTAAATTATATTCTTCACCGATAGATGCTCTAACAGCAGGAGCTACTTGAACAACGGTAAATTTCTTTTTATCCGTTATTGCATTCATTACTTCTTTTGAACTACTTTTCTCTCTAAGAGCAGCAGTAGGGCATACAAGGATGCATTGACCGCAAAGAATACAATCACTTACGTTTAATCCGATATTGTATGGAGTAGTAACGGTGCTATAAAAACCTCTATTTGTAAAATCAATAGCACCGATTTTCTGAATTTCTCCGCACATTCTAACACATCTACCACAAAGGATACATTTAGCAGGATCTCTTTCCATAGAAGCACTTGAAATATCAATTGCGTGTTCTTTTTTCTCGCCGCAGTATCTATGTTCTCTTACGTTATAGGTCTCAGACAAATCTTGTAATTCGCAATTTTTATTTCTGACACAAACCAAACAATCCTGTGGATGGTTTTCAATTAATAATTCTACAATAGTTTTTCTTGCAATTCTAACTCTTGGAGTATTTGTTTGAACTTTCATACCTTCCATAACCGGATAAGCACAAGATGGAGTTAAACCGCGCATTCCATCGACTTCTACAACGCAAATTCTACATGCACCGGTTGGGAACAAATCTTTCATATGGCATAAAGTGGGAATATTAATACCGACTGATTTTGCTGCATCTAAAATCGTCATCCCCTCTTCAGCTTTTACTTTTATATTATTTATCGTTAATTCTAACATTTTTTCTATCTCCGGTTTCAAATTAATTAACTGTAATAGCTTCAAATCGGCAAGTTTCTACACACATTCCGCATTTGATACATTTTTCTTGAACAATATAATGAGGCATCTTTTTATCGCCTACAATTGCTTCGACAGAACATTTCTTAGCGCAAAGTCCACATCCGGAACAGATATCATTATCAATTGTATAGGTTAAAAGTTCTTTACAAACGCCGGCTTTACAATGTCTTTCATATAAATGTTCTTCATATTCATCTCTGAAATATCTTAGACCGGAGAGAATTGGATTCGGGGCAGTCTGTCCTAGACCACAAAGAGAAGTGTCTTTAATTACATCAGCCAATCTTTGCATGTGCATAATGCCTTTGAATCTTTGAAGCTGTTCAAGTTTATTAGTTTTTTCAGAATATGCAGTAGGGATTCTTTCAATAATTTCTAATAAACGTTTAGTTCCTTCTCTACATGGGACGCATTTACCGCATGATTCATCTTTAATAAAATTCAAGAAATATTTAGCTACATCAACCATACAAGTATCTTCATCCATGATTACGAATCCGCCAGACCCCATCATAGCACCAACGCTTTTCAAAGATTCATAATCAATTTCAGTGTCCATAACAGATTCAGGTAAACATCCACCCGAAGGACCGCCAATTTGAACTGCCTTGAAATTCTTTCCATCAGGAATTCCACCGGCGATATCGAATACTACCTCCCGCAAGGTAACGCCCATTGGCACTTCAACTAAGCCGCTATATTTAACGTTACCGCTAAGTGCGAATACTTTAGTGCCCTTGCTAGCTTTAGTACCGATTGAATTTAACCAACCGGCACCCCTATTAATAATCGATGTAACATTTGCAAATGTTTCAACATTATTGATAACAGTTGGTTTATTAAATAAACCTGAAATTGATGGGTAAGGAGGACGTGGTTTAGGCATTCCTCTCTTGCCTTCGATTGATGCAATTAATGCAGTTTCTTCACCGCATACAAATGCACCAGCACCTTTTTTTATCTTTAGCTCGAATGAAAAATCTGTTCCAAGAATATTATTACCAAGAAGACCATATTCTTTACATTTAGCTATTGCATTCAATATTCTTTTGATGGCTAACGGATATTCAGCACGGCAGTAAACATAACCCGAAGAAGCACCAATTGCATAAGCGGCAATCATAATACCTTCGACCATTTTATAAGGGTCGCTCTCTAAAACTGAACGATCCATAAATGCACCGGGATCACCTTCATCTGCATTACATATAATATATTTTTTATTATTTTTTTGTTTAAGAGCAATTTCCCATTTCATACCGGTAGGGAAACCTCCACCCCCTCTACCTCTAAGTCCACTATCTTTTACTTCTTTTACAACAGTTTCGGGCGTCATTATTCTGAGTGCTTTATCTAATGCTTTGAATCCGCCATTTGCAATATATTCATCAATAGAATCAGGATTAATAATACCGCATTTTTCTAAAACAATTTTATGCTGACGTTTGAAAAACGGGACTTGATCAATACAAATATGACCTACATCTCCTTCTCCATGAATACCAAGGAATTTTCTATCAAGAATTTTCTTTTCAAGTATAGCTGTTTTGATAAGCTCAGGAACATCTTTTGGTGTAACTTCACAATAAGCAATTCTTTTTTCATTTGGAATTTTTATATCAACAATCACTTCTCTAGCACAAAAACCGATACAACCGGTTGGGACTATTCGAGCTTCTATATTTAATTTTGTAAGTTCAGCTTCGATTGCTTCTTTAACTTTTTCTGCACCAGATGCAAGTCCGCAAGTTCCCATGCCGATAAAAATAACAGGGATATCATGTTTTTGATAAAGTAGTTCTTTATTTAGATTTTGAAATTTCTCTTTACATTCAGGATTCTGATGACAAAGTGGACCCTCTGTGCAGCAAAGCACAAACTGTTCGCATGGATTTTCATTAGAATGCCAACATTCATTACAGCAGGTTTCTATAAAATTTTTCATTCTACACTCACGGATTGTTCTGACTTCGATTTCAATGCTTCTTCTTGACGATATTTTTTAAGAATTTTAGGAATTTCTTTAACCGTAACTCTTCCGAAATATTCTTGATTGATATTAACTACGGGTGCAATACTACAAGCTCCGATACATGCCACTGTTTCTAAAGTAAAAAGTTTATCTCTGGTAGTATCTCCGGCTTTAACACCTAATTCCAACTCTAAAGCCATAAGAATATTCGCAGAATTTTTTACATGGCATGCAGTTCCTCTGCAAACTCTAATAACATTTTTTCCTAAAGGTTTCAAGCGGAATTGATTATAGAAAGTTGCTACTCCGTAAATACCGCTTAAAGGTACTTTTATAAAATCTGAAATGTCTCTTAATGCTTCTTCAGGTAAATAGCCATAAATTTCTTGGACGTCCTGCAAAAGAGCGATTAAACTGCTTCTCTCTCCGGGAGCGTAATTTTCAAAAATATGATTGTGCATCTTTTTCTCTCATTTAATTTGATTTCCTGTCATATATAATCATATTGTATGCCAATGTCTTAATTTGTTTTTGCTCTGTTTTTAAAGCTTTTTGCAACTTCTTTGTCCTTTTTTGTTATTTAATACTAAATATTCCTAATAGTGAGAAACGATTATACTATTTGCTAATCTTTCCTTATGTTTGAATGAAGGATTTAGAAAAATGAAACTCGTACAAGAAAATTTACCGGAAAAGAAAAAAGCTGCCTATATATCCCTATTTGTAGGTATTGGAATGTTTGTCTTTAAAATGACAGCATATCTTATTACTGGTTCTAATGCAATATTTTCAGATGCTGCCGAATCAGTTGTTCATGTAGTAGCAACTTCTATGGCACTTTATAGTATTTATTTAAGTGCACAACCTGCCGATGAATCGCATCTATATGGTCATGGTAAAATTGAATATCTTTCAGCCGGAGTGGAAGGGTTTTTAATTCTTACCGCTGCCATAACTATTATCTATTCTTCTACATTAAGTTTAATAAATGGCATTAAGATCGAAAAGATCGATATCGGTGCTTATATAATTGCCGGTGCAGGTATTATAAATCTATTCTTAGGATATTATTTAATTGCTAAAGGGAAAAAGACTAAATCATTGATTCTTACTGCCGATGGGAAGCATGTTTTAACTGATTCTTTTACGAGTATAGGGGTTGTGATTGGTCTAGTCGTGGTATTATTTACGGGTTATCAAATAATAGATCCTATTTTCGCTATTATTGTAGCCCTTAATATTCTTTATACCGGATATAAATTAATAAGGGAATCTATTGGCGGAATAATGAATGAAACCGATCCTGAGACATTAAAAATCATTTTAGATACTCTTAATCGAATCAAAAAAGATTATTGGATGGATATACATCATCTTAGATTTTGGAAATCTGCCGATACTTTGTTTTTAGATTTTCATCTAATACTTCCCTACTTCTTTTCAATTAAGCAATCTCATTTGGAAGAAGAATTTATAGAAGTTGAATTTAAGAAGTTATTCCCTAATTTCAGTGTAAGGATTCATATGGATTATTGCAAACCGGAAGTCTGTAAATATTGCAATGTCGAAAATTGTGTTTATCGAACTGAAGAAAAATCAATCGACTTTGTATGGGATGCAAAGAAATTAATTGGAGAACCGGTTTATAAGATTTTAGACTAAACCTAATTTATCATTTTTCGCCATCGATTCTATCTCCATCTCTTTCTTAAAATCAATAAATTTTTGATATAATATTTCATCGGAAACTGCGAGAATCTGTATAGCAAGAAGTCCTGCATTCTTAGCATTATCGATTGCGACAGTTGCAACGGGAACGCCTGACGGCATTTGAACAATTGAAAGAAGCGAATCCATACCATCAAACGATTTACTTTTTACAGGGACACCAATAACGGGCAAAGCAGTATGAGAAGCTGTTAATCCGGGAAGATGAGCTGCACCACCGGCTCCGGCAATAATAACTCTAATTCCTCTTTTATAAGCTGAATCAGCATATTCCTTTACTTGAATAGGAGTGCGATGAGCTGAGATAATTCTTATTTCGTAAGAGATACCAAATTGCTTACATACCTCACCGGCATTTTTCATTACGTTAAAATCAGAATCACTTCCCATGATAATACCAACTAATGGACTAGCCATATATTCACCTAAATTTTTATTTGACGATCAGCTTTTTTTACTTTAATTAATAGTGCATCAACGCTATTTCCTATAGCAGTGATATGCCCCATTTTTCTACCTTTGCGTGATTTATCTTTTCCATATAAATGGAGATGAAGATCACTCTGTTTTAAAATACTACTATAATTCGATATTACAGAAGTACCGTTATTTTTACCAAGTATATTTATCATAACCGCTTTAGGTCGAAGCATAAAAGTTTCTCCTAAAGGTAATCCGAGCACCGAGAGGATATGATTTTCAAATTGCGATGTAACGCATGCATCTAAAGTATAATGCCCTGTATTATGTGGTCTCGGAGCTATTTCATTAACAAGTAACTTATTTTCCGAAGTTAAGAAAAACTCGATACCAAATATTCCTTCCCCCTCAATTGCTTCTATACATTTATGAGCAATATGGATAACTTCTTTTTTAATTTTATTGGGAATATCAGCTTCAGCAATCACTAATTTACATATATGATTTTTTTGAATTGATTCAACTATCGGATAGGTTTTTATTTCATTCTTACTTTTAATGATAATAGTCGCTAATTCTTTTTTGAAATTGACGAACGATTCAGCATATAAGTCTGAATTTCTTGATTTCAATTTAATAAGTGCCTTGCTAAAATCGCTTCTGTTTTTTACTAAAGCATTTCCATAACCATCATAACCCATTTTTCTTGATTTCACAACAAATTTCTTTCCGAGTAAAAGTGAAATCGATTCATAATTTGAATCTGTATCTATTTGGGTAAATTTTGCTAACGGAATTTTATTATCTGAGAATACTTTTTTCTGAATTAGTTTGTCTTGAATTAGTGAAACTGTTTTAGATGAAGGGACGCATTTCTTCCCACTCTTTTCAATAGCTTCAATATATTTAAAATCGATAAATTCATTTTCTAATGTAAAGATATCACAGAAATCAATAAATTTATTAAATATTATTTTATCATCAACCCATCCGATAAATTCGTTTTTAGTTAATTTACCGGCAGGAGAATTGGCTGATTTTTCTAAAATTGCTACATCAAATCCTAAGCGGACAGCAGGAATTAAAGACATACGTGCAAGCTGTCCACCTCCGAGTATTCCTATTTTCATAATATAATTCTATTATTTTTGATTAATTGAACCCACTCCGGAAACATTTGTCCTAATCTTTTCCGGTTTTCCAAAATAATCAATTGAACCGACACCTGAAACTTCTGCATCAATGTTTTTGGATGCAAAGACATCTGCACTTGCTGCACCACTAACTTTTATTCTAGTTTCTTCTGCTTTTAGTTGTTTCGCATCTAAGCTTCCTGCACCAGAAATAACGGCTTTAAACTTTTTTGTTTTACCTGTAAGATCAACATTCCCTGCACCGCTAAGATTAACTTCAAAATACTCTGAATTTATTCCTTCGACATAAACATTGTTAGCTCCTGAACAATTGATATAATTTAAATCGGGTGTAGTGATGTAAATATTAACTTCTTTACGTGGAGAAAGAGTTTTTTTAGTATCGATATCTAATATATCACCGCGAACTCTTGTGCGAATTAATCCCAAAAGATTTTCTTCGGCAGAAATCTTTAAGCTGTATTTTTCTGCAATTCGTATTTTAACAGAAAATGCACCGCCGACATAGATCTTTTTAAAATTAGAAACATTTCTAACTTCTTCATTGACATTTCCATTACCTCTGACACCCCACATTCGGCAGCCAAATAAAGAAAACGCCATTATTATCGACAATAGTAAAATTCGTGTTCTCATATCTTCCTCTATTTCGTTATCTTATTAGACGAAATATAAATGAAAAAGTTAAAATTATCTCATTAAAATAAGTTTAGATTATTAGCAAATCTTTTGATATTTTTTGATTTCTTACTATTCGGTACTAAAAAATACTTTTTGATGAACGAAAACATAAATATATTATTACAAGAAGCATACGAACATCTCTGGAATGGAAGATATCGACTAGCATTAACAAATGCTGAAAAAGTAATAAATGCGATGCCTGACGATTCGGATGCTGCAATCTGTTATGCGCTTGCTTTATTAGAGAATGGATATCCTGCAAAGGCAATGGAATTTGCCAATCTTGCTTTAGAGCTTAAAGGCGATACTCGTAAAGCTCGTTATTATAGAGCATTCATACTCAATAGAATGAGCATTTATGAAGGTGCTATTACCGATATCGATAAAACAATCGAAGAAGAAAAAAAATATTTAGCAGATACTTATATCTCTAAAGTGAAAGCGTTAGCAGGTCTGAGTAAGTTTGAAGAAGCATTAAATGTATTAGAATTAGCAGTAATATTCGAAGATGGCGAGAATGAGAAATTAAATATTACCAAATCATTTCTTGAAAATGCGATTAGTATTATTGGCAAAAAGAACAAATTAATCCTACCTGAAATTAAAGAAATTGTCACTTCACTTAATGAAGCAATTAAGCAAAAGGAGTATTGGTATTCACTATATATATCACAACTATTACAAAAGGTGAAACTCCCCTCTGAATTAAAAGCAGCATTGCACGTTAAAGAACTAGAATCGATGTTTTATTTATTTCAAATAAAGCCCGCTCTTAAGAAAGCAGAATTGCTTAAAGATGAGTTAGGTGCTACTAAAGAGTTCGTTAATATCTATAATCTTATAAAAAAACAAAGCACAAAGAATAGCGAATCGGCTACTGAAAATACTTTTTCTTCTTCTACTGATGAAAAAAGAATTAAAAAATCAGGGAAAAGAGAACTACCAAAAGATGAGATAAAATTAAAATCAGAAACTATCATTTACCCAAATGAATACGCCGAGGTAGTTTCTCTTAAATTGTTTGATGCAATAAAAGATAAGGATAATGGAGAGCGAAAATATTATTCGCAATTCGATGAATTATCGAATAGAATTGGGTCTGAAATCATTCTTACTAATCCTGCATATAAGAAGAAAGATCTATTATATAATTGTTATGCAGTATGGTACTTGAATGATTTTGAAATATTAAGAAATAATTTTCGATTAAATGTTAAGAAAGAATGGGAATCGATCATTTTTGCACAATCGTGTGGAAGCGATAAAACACACGAATGGAAAAAGGGTCAAGCAAGAGTAGAAATTTACTTAAATGATTTCAAGGTCTGTGAAAGAAATTTCATTATTAGCGATCACCTTATCGAAGAAGATGAACACTTGACAGCGGATAAAGATATTGAAGATAAAGAAGAGCTAAAAAATGAATCAAAAGACTCAAACCCTGCCCCATTAAGAACGCTTGATGAATTATTAGAAGAACTCAATTCATATACCGGATTAGCAAGTATAAAAAATTCAATAAAGGATTTTATTACATTTTTAGATTATCAGAAACAGCGAAAACTACATGGATTAAAAACAGAAGACAAAATCGCTGTTAATACTGTATTTATTGGTAATCCGGGAACAGGTAAGACAACCATTGCACGATTAATCGGAGAGATTCTAAGAGCACTCGGTTTTCTTGAAAAAGGGCATGTAGTAGAAGTAGATCGTGCAGCTTTAGTGGGACAATATATCGGCGAAACTGCTCAAAAAACTGATAAAGCAATTACAGAAGCTATGGGCGGTGTTTTATTTATTGATGAAGCTTACACCCTTATAAAAAAAGGGAGCGGTCAAGATTTCGGTCAAGAAGCGATTGACATTATTCTAAAAAGAATGGAAGATAAAAAAGGTGAGTTTACAGTAGTAGCCGCCGGTTATCCAGATGATATGGAAACATTTCTTAATTCAAATCCGGGACTAAAATCACGTTTCACTCATACCTTTATTTTTGAAGATTATACGCCAGAAGAACTATTAATTATTTTTAATAATCTTATTGAAAAAGAAGATTATAAGATTAATGAAGAAGCAAAAGAATTATTAAAAAAAGAATTTATTAATCTATATCGTTCACGTGATAAATCATTTGGTAATGCTCGATTAGTAAGGAAAATATTTGAAGAAGCTAAAATAAAAATCAGTAAAAGGATTTTAAATCTCGATGATTCTGAAAGAACTCCTGATTCTATAAATTTATTTACAATTGACGATATCAAATCGATTATAACTCGCGAGAAAGCGCGTGAAGTTCATCTCCCTATCAATGAAGAAGCCCTTAAAGAATCGTTAGGGGAACTAAATAAATTAGTTGGACTTTCATCTGTAAAAAAAGAGATAAATGATTTAGTAAAGTTAGTTCGTTACTTCATTGAAGAAGGTGAAGATGTAACTCAAAAATTCATTTCGCATATTCTATTTCTTGGTAATCCGGGTACGGGTAAGACAACTGTTGCACGCATTTTTAGCAAAATATATAATGCTTTAGGAATTTTACCAAAGGGTCATTTGATAGAAACTGATCGGCAAGGTTTAGTCGCCGGTTATGTGGGACAAACAGCCGAAAAAACAAGTGCAATAATTGATAGATCTTTTGGGGGCACTCTTTTTATTGATGAAGCATATGCTTTAGTCAAAAAAGAAGGTGGGGAAAATGATTTCGGTAAAGAAGCAATCGATATTCTGCTCAAAAGAATGGAAGATGATAGGGGTAAATTTATTTGTATCGCTGCCGGTTATACAGACGAAATGAATGTTTTTATTAATAGTAATCCGGGAATGCTTTCTCGTTTTAATAAAACATTTATGTTCGAGGATTATACACCTGAAGAATTATCAACTATCATTACTCTTTCATTAGAAAAAGATAAAAAGACTATCTCAGAAAAAGCTAAAGAAGAATTAAGCAAACACTTTAATGAGATTTACAGGAATCGAGATAAAAAATTCGGTAACGCACGTATAGCAAGAAATATTATTGAGACTGCAAAGACTAAATTACTTTTACGAGTTGCAGATATTGTGCAAGCTGAAAGAACTGATGAGATAATCAATAAGATTGAGTTAGAAGATATTCAAGATGTAATTTCTAAGAAAGAGAATCAAGCTAAGGAATATGAAGTAAAAGGCGATCCACTTGAACTTCAAAAATATATCGATGAACTAAGTCAGTTAACAGGTTTAGAAAATGTTAAGCAAGGTGTTTTCAAATTGATGAGTGGACTTAAAGTAGCACAATTAAGAAAAGAAAGAGGTCTGCAGGTAATTGAAAAAAATCTTAACTGTGTATTTATGGGTAATCCAGGATCAGGTAAAACAACGATAGCGCGATTAATTAGTAAAATATTTAAAGAGCTTGGACTTCTTCAAAAAGGTCATTTAGTAGAAGTTGATAGATCAAGTCTCGTTGCCGGATATCAGGGACAGACTGCAACGAAGACTGATAAGGTAATTAAAGAAGCTCTCGGTGGTACCCTATTTATTGATGAAGCTTATACACTATTTCGAGGCGGTGATAATTTCGGTCAAGAAGCAATTGATACACTTTTGAAGAGAATGGAAGACTGCGGAGGTCAATTAGCTGTTATAATTGCCGGATATACTGATGATATGAAAGTATTATTAGAATCAAATCCGGGAATAGAATCTCGCTTTAATAATATTTTTGTTTTTGAAGATTACAATCCTAGACAGTTACTTAGCATAGTTGCAGACCTTGCCGAAAAGAATGGTTATAAATTGGATGAAGGGGCACTTCAGATTCTATTAGATATATTTAATGATATATGTAGTAAGAAAGATAAGTCATTTGGAAATGCCCGCACAGCACGAAATATTTTGTATAAAGCAATCAGCAATCAAGAAGAAAGAGTATCAAGATTATTTTCACTTAGTGATGACGATTTAATGACAATCATCCTAGAAGATGTTTATAAAATTGATAGTTGATATTAATCCATATGACATTTTTTAGTTTTTAGTTTTTCTACTAATCCAATAAGATAACTTATATCCGATGACATTTCAATTAAGCAATTAATCCCCCATTCTGATTCTGATCTTTCATATTTATTAAGTTTATTTCTATTGAGGATGCAATAAGAAGTTAATTTTAATATTTCCATAAATTCCTGCTTTGTAAGATCAGGAAGTTTAATTCTATTAGTTTTACTAAATATTGGAATGATAAAATCGCCACCGTGTCCTTCTATCGAAAGATTTATTAGATTCTTTGACTTATCTAATAAAGAAATAATTTTTCCTAAATTTAGAACACCTTTATTTAATTCAGAAGGTATGACATTAAAACCCAATTTATGCAAATAAATGAATCCATTTTTAATATGAGTAGCAACTACCCAATCAAGAATTCTATTTGTAGCATAAATCGGATGTTCCATTAAAGTAAGAAGATTAAGAGAATCAAGACAAATTCCAAGTTCTTTTCCCGTTTCTAAATCACAATTCTGGAATATCTTTAATAACTCAAAAGTAGTTAACTCAAAATGAGTTTCAATTGCTAAAGTTACATTATACTCTCTTAAAAATGGTAGTTGTTGATTAAAAGATTTTACAGATTCAGAAATAACATAATCTAAAGGAATTGATTTTTTATTAAATCTAAATAATCCTCCTGAGGAACATCTAACGATTTTCGAACCTAATATTGAAGCCTGTTTTACAATATTAAGATTATGTTTATATATCTTCTTATTATGATTAGTATTAAAGTCGAATGGTAATGAAAAACCACTTCCCCATTCCAAATAAAGATCTAATTCTTGAGAATAAGATTTCAATTCTTCTAAGAAATGATTATCAAGTTTTACCTTTTTAGGTAAATGTAACTCAGTAAATTGGATTCCTGATCCACCATTCTCTTTAACCCATTCTAACATTTTAAATGGATCGCATTCCAAACTTCGAAGCGAATAGCTATCGATTCCAACTTTATTTATAGGCATAAGAATATAATATTACTAAATCATTTCACTTAAGAGTTCGGGACGGGGTTGAGCGATGACTACTTTATTCACCAGCAAACCTTTAGAAGCAATCAATTGAGCGCCTGATTCTACTGCACTTGTAACAGCGGCGACTTCACCTGTTAAAGTACAAAATGCCTTGCCACCCAACGCCATAGCAAGTCGAATCTCAATAATTTTTACATTAGAAGATTTTATTGCTGCATCAGCTCCCTCAATTAAAGAAGCTACCGAAAATGATTCGATAATTCCGAGTGCCTCTAATTTATCGATTTTTGAATGCCCAGCTAATGCAGGGAAAATATCGGGATGTACATTCGGTATAACGAATGTATCAATAACAGCAAAATCGATTTGATTTACTGCCGCATCAACGGCTGTTTGCACTTCTGCTACATCTCCGCCGATCAGCACCATATATTTACCTGAGCAAATTGTTCGAGAAAGTACTAATTCAACTTGTGAGGTTTTAAGCATTATATCAGCTGCCTGCATTCCTGCAGCTATACTTGTTAGTTCTATTAATCCGAGTGAATTCATTTCCATAATTGCCTGCTATCTTTCAATTATTATAAAATTATCATTTGCACTTGTTACAATACCATCAATTGATGAATGTATATTAGCACCTAATTTGCCGTTATCCATTTTTCCTACCAAATCCCCTTTTGAAACTTTATCCCCTACCAATACATTCAATGATGCAGGTACACCTACATGTTGTTTCAAAAATATCTTTATAATTTTCGGCTCGGGTTTCCCTTCGGTAAACGGAGTCTTCTGTTCGTATTTCAAGACATCCATCCTTTTCATTAACTGTTTAAGTGGAACTCTTCTTCCCTCTTTAATCGGATGAACCTTAACCGGTTTAGGCTGGATATATTTCTGATTATTTTTTCTTAATTCCGCTTTACCTTGATCGCATGCTTCACGTGGGTAAAGGTCTTCTGGACAAGCATATAATGAGCATAATCCGCATGAGCAGCAGAGATCAGCATATTGATTCCAAACTGCTTCGCCTGTTGTTGAGAATTGTAGAGACCGCATTACTTTATGCGGCTGAACGTCATAGCCAAGTAAGTAACGAGGACAAAATTCTGTGCAATAACTACATTGATCGCAAGCTGATTTCCCTATTCGGTTCATACTTGTTAATGGGCGATTCATTCGTGTAACTAAATAATGATCTTTCGGAAGTAAAATAATTCCGGCAATTGTTTTTGTTACTACTTCAGTTAAATCGAATGTTAAGCGACCCATGAGAATGCCACTAACAAATATTGCGTAATCATTTGCAATAGCACCGCCGGCAAATTCAATTAAGTCTTTAAATGAAGTACCAATAGGAGCAAAAAATGTTTTCGGTTCTTTTACTAATCCGGTTACAGTAACAATTTTTTCAGTTACAGGAATATCTTTAAGAGCATTAGAAATATTAAAAAATGTCTCAACATTATTTACGACACAACCGACATCTAAAGGTAGTCCATGAGGTGGTATTAATCTTTTTGTCGCCGCATAAACCAATTCATATTCATCACCTGATGGATAAAAATCACCAAGTAAACAAGTTTCTATTCTATTATTTGAATTATGTTTTTCAATCTCTTCAATTGCTATGCTATTCTTAGCTTTAATACCGAAGTAAGTCTTTTTTGCATCGGTATTCTTCATCATTTCACTTACACCCTCAAGTATTTGAGATGGGAAATTTTTCATCAGTTCAACATCTTTATGGATTAATGGTTCGCATTCAGCACCATTAACCAAAACATATTCCACTTTTGAATTAGCTTTTATATGAGTTGGAAAACCAGCTCCTCCGGCACCAACAACGCCGGCATTAAATATTTTTTCAGAAAAGCTCATCTATCTTTCCTTTTAATAACCACAATAGTTTTATCATCGACATACTGGCTTTCAGAAGTTGAAAAGCGTAAAACATCATCAAGAATTAATGCTACAATTTCCTTTGGAGTTTTATCCACATTTTTTTTAATAATTTTTTCTAAACGTTTCTCTTCATAAAACTCATATTTATGATTTGCAGATTCTACAACACCATCAGTATATATAACAAGAATATCACCGTTATAAAAATTGATACTATCAGTTTCATACTTAGAATTTGGAGCCGGACCAATTAATGGACCAGTTGGTTGAAGATATGAAAATTTATTCTTGTATTTACTATAAAAAAGTGGTGGATTATGTCCTGCATTTGCATAAAGAAAAAGTCCTTTTTTATCGTTGGATAATTCACCATAAAATATTGTTGCAAATTTATCATCACTGAATATTTTATTAATGAGTTGATTCAAACGATTCATCATAGGAGATATTTTCATTTGGAAAGTAGAAGCCATTCTGACAGCACCTGAAATGTACATAGCTTCAGCAGCAGCGGCAATCCCCTTTGAAGCAGCATCACCGACCACTATACCAAGACGATCTTCCTCTTCTCCAATTTTTAAGTAATCGTAAAAATCCCCGCCAATTATTTCAGCCGGAATAGTAACGCCAAATATATCGTAATTATGAAATCGATATTCATGCTCAGGTAGAATACTTCTTTGTAATTCTTTCGCTTTATCTAAATCAGCAATTAAATGCAGCTGTGATTGAGCAATTTTTCTCTCGTGCAATTTAGAAGTCAATACGGTAGCTACAATATTTAATGTATATCTTAGATCTTTCCCGATTTCATTACTATTTAGTGCGATAAGATATTCATAATATTTATGTCCATTTACACGAACCTTAATTCCGACTCCCGAAGCAGAATACTTAAATATACCTTTTGAAATAAGAGTTTCGTTTGTTTCACTAGCTAGAACGGTTCTTTCTTCTGTTATTTGGGAAAATATTGGATAGTCATCTAATTTTACTTCAAACTCTTTAGGAATTTTCTGAACTTTTCCACATTGAAAATATAACTTATATGAACGATCAACGGAATTTAATTGCCACACTCTTCCACCAAGAATATCTGTTCTCGGATCGTTAATAAGTTCTTCAAGAATTTCAGTCAATAATTCTTTTTCAGTTTTAAAATGTTTGGAAGCAATATTTTCTAAAGCACGGTATAATTTTTTCTGTATCATTGATTATTTGGAATAATAGTTAATGAAATCGCTCAATACTTTTTTACAAACCGGATTAAATTCATTTACTGAAAATGAATTCATAAGACTATTTACAGAGGGTCTATAAACACCTTTTGCGACATATCCTGCACCTTCGAAAACACCAACTTTGTTTTTGAATTCATCAGTAGTAGGAGTAGGAATTGGTGTATCTTTATCAATCATCGATTTCCATTTATTATCAAAATTTACTAATGTCGTTACGTTCGGCTCCCATGGTTCGACATCTAATGGGTAAAAATCTTGGTAAGTATCATCCCCTGAATATTCGTCAGCGAGACCTGCTAAACCATGCCCAAATTCATGTACGAATACTTGTCCGGCTAATTTATGGTCAGCACCTGTAAGAGAATAGTAATTATAAATTGCTCCGCCACCATATTTAGAAGTATTTACAATTATATAGATTTGATCATAAGGAGCATTTGCAGCAATATCTCTTACATCAAAATAATTTGTCGTCATCAAATAACGTTCACTATCGAATGTGTAAAAATTAGAACCCATAATGGTATTTTTCCAAACATTATCGCCTGGAATATCTGTGCCTGAATCATTTGATGGAGCTTCGACTCCCCATACATTTATATTGTTTTGAAAATTGGAAAATGGTTCATAACTAAATAATGACTTACTTAATCTTTCGCAATCTTTTTTGAATTTGCCCATCTCTTCTTTAGTATATCCTTCGGGTACAAAAACAATATCCAATTTTTCATAACTATTCCCCGAATAGTGTACTTTGAAATTAGGGCATTGATATTTCATTTCATGATGAATGAAATAACTTTGTGGGTCTATACTATATTCTATTTTTTTTACGAAATCTCCTCTTTTATCTCTTCTATAAATTTCTAAAATAGAATTTGCTTTAGGGAATGGGAAACGAATAGAACCTTCGTAAGTTCTTTTTACAGTTTTTGCTTCTTCGGTAGTCTGCCATTCCATAAAGAGAGTTGAGAACCCCATAGAAAAGATTTCCTTATTTGAATCAGTGTCTTTCAATATAAATTTATAATTTCCATAGCCGAATGGATCGATAAGGTTCGTTCTAGTACCAGCCCAATCTCCTTCTTCAATTATTTTATCGAATCCGATCTCTTCGGAATATTTATCTCCGAAATGAGTAAAATCAAAACGCATAGTTTTTTCAGTGAAATAATCATCATATTGAATTTGAGCTATTAAAAGCGAAGGGAACAAAAAGAATAATTTCCAGATTTTCATTTTTATCTCTATTTTAATTTACGGGAACCGGGTTTTACAAACGGAATATTTTCTTTACAAAATGGACAATCTTCTGGCGGATATGAAATAACGTCTAATTCGAGCGTACTAAATTGAGGTACACCGAAATTAGCTTTTTTATTACTTCTATCGACTATAATCCCCACACCGGTAGTGATAGCATTATTTTCTTTTATCAATTCCATAACTTCAAAAACAGATCCGCCGGTAGTAACTACATCTTCGCACACAAAAAGTTTTTCACCCTCATCGATTTTGAAACCACGTCTAAGAGACATCTTTCCATTTTCACGTTCGGCGAAAATAAATTTTTTATTCAATTGGCGTGCCACTTCCTGTCCTACACATATACCACCAATTGCAGGAGAAATGACTGTATCAATTTCTAATTCACTTATTTGATTGACAATCTGTTCTGCGAGTAAAATATTATACTCAGGATGTTGAAGTACAAGAGCGCATTGGAAATATTTATCACTATGTCTTCCAGAAGTTAATAAAAAATGCCCTGTCAAAAGGGCATTTGTATTCAAAAAAATGTTTAATACTTCATCTTTAGAAATCATCTTTATTCCTAATTATTTTCTTTAGTTTCTTCTTCAGTTTTTTCTTCTGATTCTTCTGTATCAATTGCTTTACCGGAGATGAAGTATAATTCTTCCGTTTTCTTTTTATGCTTCACTATTATCTTTTCACCATCTTTAAAATTTGATAGTAATAATTCTTCTGCTAATGGGTCTTCGATATATTTTTGGATTGCTCTCTTGAGTGGTCTAGCACCAAACTTAGGATCAAAACCTTTATCAGCCAAAAATTCAATTGCTCCTTTGGTTAATTCGATAGTCATCTTATTTTCGGCGAGATTATTAATTAAATCTTTCATCTCAATAAACACAATTTTCTTTATATCTTCTTTATCCAACGATCTGAAAACAATAGTATCATCAATTCTATTAATAAATTCAGGATTGAAGAGACGTTTCATTGCATCTTCTACTGTATTTTTTAGCTGTGAATATTCATCAGCATCAGTTCCTTTACCAAATCCAAATCCGCCGCCGATTCTAATATCTTTTGTACCGACATTAGAAGTCATAATAATAATTGTATTCTTAAAATCTACTTTCCTGCCAAGACTATCTGTAAGAGTACCATCATCCAGAACTTGAAGCAAAATATTAAACACGTCAGGATGTGCTTTTTCGATTTCATCGAATAAAACTACCGAATATGGTTTACGGCGTACTCGTTCTGTGAGCTGTCCACCCTCTTCATATCCTACATATCCGGGAGGGGCACCTACCAATCTTGATACGGCAAATTTTTCCATATATTCACTCATATCAATTCTAATTAATGCATCCTCAGAATCGAATAAATATCTTGCCAATTCTTTAGTCAATTCTGTCTTACCAACACCTGTCGGACCTAAAAATATAAAAGTACCAATTGGTTTATTTGATCTTTTCAATCCGGCTCTAGTTCTTCGAATTGCTTTACTTAATTTTGTAACTGCATCATCTTGTCCCACAATTCTTTCTTTAAGAGCAGATTCCATTTTCATTAATTTTTCTGATTCAGCTTGTACGACACGAGTAACAGGAATACCTGTCATCATTGCCACAACAGTTGCAATATCTTCCTCAGTAACATCGAATATTAGATCTTTAGTTTTAGTATCCCATTCACGTTTAGCAATTTCAAGATCAGATTGAAGAGTGCGTTCTCTATCTCTAAGGCGAGCGGCTTCTTCATAATCTTGTTTTTTTACAACCATTACTTTCTGTTGTTTAACTTCCTCGATTTCTTCTTCAAGTTTTAGAATTTCTTCAGAAACTGTAAAGTTACCCATATGAACTCTGGAACCAGCTTCGTCAATAACATCAATAGCTTTATCGGGCAAGTACCGATCGGTAATATATCTCACACTCAATTTTACAGAATTTACGATCGCTTCATCAGTGTATCTAACGTGATGATGTTCTTCATATTTGAATTTGATGTTTTTGAGAATCTGAATAGTTTCTTCAATTGATGGTGGATCAATCATTACTTTTTGAAATCTTCTATCCAAAGCTCCATCGGTTTCAATAAACTTACGATATTCATCAAGTGTTGTAGCACCAATACACTGTATATCGCCGCGTGCAAGAGCCGGTTTGAACATATTAGAAGCATCTAAGGAACCTGATGCTCCGCCTGCACCTACTATTGTATGAAGCTCATCGATAAATAAAATCACATCATCTGCTTTTTCTAATTCAGTCATAAGAGCTTTCATTCTCTCTTCAAACTGACCGCGATATTTAGTACCTGCAACTAATCCTGCGAGGTCTAGAGTAACAACTCTTTTATCCTGAAGAATGCGCGGGACTTTACGTTGAATAATTCTGAGAGCCAATCCTTCAGCAATAGCAGTTTTACCTACGCCTGGTTCACCAATTAAAACAGGATTATTCTTTTTCCGGCGTGATAGAACTTGAGCCACTCTTTCGATCTCTTTCTCTCTGCCGACCACTGGATCAAGTTTATCTTCAATAGCTAATTTCGTTAGGTCTCTACCAAAATTATCTAACACCGGAGTTTTAGTTTTCTCAATTTTTTTACCAACCTGACCAAATTGCATCTGTTGAGCCCCTTTATCACCAAGACCGGCTCTTGCACTTAGAATATTATTTAATTCTGCACGTGCTGCATCATAAGTCAGGTTAAACTGATGTAGAATTTGAGTAGCAATATTATCTTCGTCTCTTAATAGTGATAGAAGAATATGTTCGGTACCTATAAGATCTGATTTATAAATTTTTGATTCAATCTGAGTTATCTTTAGAACTTTTTCAGCTTGTTTAGTAAGCGGAATATTTCCGATAGTAAGAGTGCCGCCAGCAGTTCTGACTGTATCTTCAATTGCTTTTTTAAGTTTTATCAAATCAACTTCGAGATTTCTAATAATTTTAACAGCTACACCTTGACCTTCACGAATAATTCCGAGTAAAAGATGTTCTGTCCCAATATAATCGTGTCCCATTCTTAAAGCTTCTTCTCTGCTAAGTCTAATTACTTCTTGAACACGTTCTGAAAAATTACCATCCATAAATTCACCTTCTTGTTTTTTGGATTTAACATAAAATCCATCTAAAATGTTTCCAAAATATAAATAACCATATTTCTGTAATCAAGGTACTAAAATAGGCAAAATTTAGATATAACCCGAATTTATAATTCTTGTTTTATGACATATTTATTAATAACTTTATATAATAAAAAGTAAGTCAAAAAAGGAGCAATAAATGGAAGTTCAAACCGGATTATCCTTATTAATCATATTTGCAACAATAGTTGTACTATCATTCTTTCTATATTTCGTACCGATCGGATTATTTGTAACAGCATATTTTTCAGGTGTCAAAGTAAAAATATTCCGCGATTTAGTTGGTATGCGTCTTAGAAAAGTTTCACCACAAGTAATTGTAAGGAATTTAATAACAGCAACAAAAGCAGGAATTGAAGTTGATCTTTCATTATTAGAAGCTCATTATCTTGCAGGTGGTAACCCTACAAAAGTTATAAATGCATTAATTTCTGCAAATAAAGCAAATTTGGATTTAGGATTTGAAAAGGCTGCTGCAATCGATTTAGCAGGTAGAGATGTTCTCGAAGCAGTTAAAATGTCGGTACTTCCAAAGGTTATTGAAACACCAATGGTAGCTGCTGTGGCAAAGGATGGTATCCAATTAAAAGCAATAGCACGTATTACAGTTAGAGCTAACTTAGAGAGATTAGTCGGTGGTGCAACTGAAGCTACAATTTTAGCAAGAGTCGGTGAAGGTATCGTTTCTACAATCGGTTCAAGCAAATCACATAAAGAAGTACTTGAAAATCCGGATAGCATCTCAAAAGTTGTACTTGCAAAAGGGTTAGATGCAGGAACGGCATTTGAAATTCTATCGATTGATATTGCAGACGTAGATGTAGGAACAAACATCGGTGCTATTTTACAGACTGATCAAGCAGAAGCAGATTTGAAAGTAGCAAGAGCAAAAGCAGAAGAAAGAAGAGCTGCGGCTGTGGCTTTAGAACAGGAAATGACAGCAGAAGTTTCACGTATGAAAGCAAAAGTAGTAGAAGCAGAAGCCGAAATACCTCGCTCAATCGCTGAAGCATTCAGAAACGGAAATCTTGGTGTAATGGATTATTATAATCTTCGCAACGTTCAAGCAGATACGGATATGAGAAATTCGATAGCAAAACCACCAACTGACAAAAAAGAATAATGGATAATATAATCGAATATATAATTGCATTTTTCTTTATTGTAAGTATACTTAGCGGACTTTTTGGTGATAAAGCCAAAAAGAAGAAAGAGAAAGAAGCAAGAAGTAGAGCTAATCAAGGATTGGATGATAGAATCTATGAACAAGAAGATTATAGAATTCAGTCTGAAGATGATAGATTAATAAATACGGGAGCAAGAGAATCTGCTCCCGTATCTTACAAAGCACCTCAAAAATTCAATAAGGATATTCTCGAAGAGATGTTTGGTGTAAAAATTCCCAAAACTGATGATTGGAATAGTTACAAAGATCCGAATCAATACAATGATCAAAGCACTTGGGACCCAGAATCTGAATTTAAAGTTTCTACTAAAATAGAGGAACAAAAGAAAAAGATTGCAGATTATGATTTAAGACCATCTTTAGAGAGTTATACTAATGCAAAATCAAAGTATTCAAATGCATCAAGAACTGATATTTTTAGAAATGCAGGTAACAATATTGCCTCAAAAGTAGAGCACTTTAGTACTGCTAAAAATGATAAAGTAATGGCAATTAGAGCTAAACTTGATAATAATATTTCTTTGAAAGATATGATTGTTATTACTGAAATATTAAATAAACCTAAAGCACTTCGTAGAAGATGACCAAGAGTTTTACTCTCACGCGTACGAATGCATTACCCGTAACAGTTAATGAAGCGAATTTTAAGATCGATTATGAAAATTCGCTTAATCCTGCTCAATATGAAGCAGTTTCAGCGTTAGAAGGGGTTTTTTTAGTTATTGCAGGAGCAGGAAGCGGTAAAACGAGAACTTTGGTATATCGAGTTGCACGATTAGTCGAATTAGGTTTTGACCCCAAATCGATTCTTTTACTCACATTTACTCGAAAAGCCGCAAAAGAGATGATGAGCCGTGCAAGTGCCTTATTAGATAATCGATGTTCAAAAGTAAATGGTGGTACGTTTCATTCATTCGCAAATACTACTCTAAGAAGATATGCCTCCTACTTTAATCTAAATAATAATTTTACAATTTTAGATCAAGGTGATTCAGAGGATGCAATAAATCTGATCCGTGGTCAATTAAAGTTGGCGGAATTAAAGAAGAAATTCCCTCAAAAACAAACGATTTTTAAGATTCTCAGTCTCAAGATCAATACAGAGAAAGAGATTGAAGAGATCGTAATGGCAGATTATCCCGATTATCTTAACTATATCGATAAAATCAAAGAGATTGAAAACCTATATATTTCCTATAAGAGGAAAAATCACTTATTAGATTATGATGATTTACTTGTATTCCTACGTGATTTCTTAAAGGCGGACGGACCCGGAGCACGATCTTTAATAGAATCTATAAAGTTTATTATGGTAGATGAATATCAAGATACAAATAAACTTCAATCAGATATTATTAAAGCACTATCAAAATTAAGAGAAAATGTAATGGTAGTGGGTGATGACTCTCAATCTATCTATTCGTTTCGTGGAGCAGATTTTAAAAACATAATAGAATTCCCTCATCTATATAAAGATGTGAAATTAATTACTTTAGAAGAGAATTACCGTAGCACTCAGACAATACTTGATTTTGCAAATCAATTATTAGAAAATGCAGTAGAGAAATACCCTAAAGAATTGTTTACTAATAAGTTAGGTGGTGAACTTCCGGTAATAGTTAAAGCAAAAGATGAAAATCTGCAATCTAAGTTTATTACCGAGAGAGTTTTAGAATTAAGAGAAGAAGGTATTCCCCTTTCCGATATCGCAGTGCTTTTCCGTTCATCTTATACCACGTTCGATTTAGAAATAGAGCTTAATAAAGCCGGTGTAAACTATCAAAAGTTTGGTGGAATGAAGTTCGTAGAATCTGCACATGTAAAAGATGTGATCGCATTCTTGCGCATAGCATCAAATCCATTGGATTTTGTTAGTTGGTATCGCGTGCTCCTACTGCATGAAGGTGTTGGACCAAAGAAAGCACAAGTCATAATAGATTCAGTTTCAACCGGTATAGTTTCTCTAAAATCGCATCCAGAAAAGATAAAAGCAGTATATATGAATGATCGCTTGTATCCACTTTTTGAATTATTACATCACCTTCATACAAAAAATAGTTTAACTGCAGAAAAAGTCGAATTAGTAATGAGATACTACGAGCCATATTTTGAAGAAAAATTTGACGATCATAAAAAGCGAAAGAAAGATTTGGATACATTTTTAAATGTTTCTGAACAATATAAGACATTAGATGATTTTTTATCTGATTTAGCACTTGATCCACCTCAAAATAGTGTTGTAGATATGGAAGCACCCCCTGAAGATAGAGAATTTCTTACTTTATCAACCATTCATTCAGCTAAAGGGTTAGAATGGCATACAGTTTTTATTATGCATGTATTAGATGGAGTATTCCCTTCAGCTCAATCGGAAAGAAAACTGGAATTATTAGAAGAAGAGAGAAGATTATTATATGTAGCAGTAACAAGAGCGAAACAAAATTTATATATTTCGTATCCCGAATTTATTTATGAACGTTATAGAGGAAGTGATTTTTCTAAACCATCCCGTTTCCTCTCGGAAATAAAAAGTAAATTTTATGATGAAGGAATAATTTTAGGATAAACTTTTATGACACCAAAAGAATTAATGGATGAAGCAAAAGAGGCAACCAAGAAATCACATGCACCCTATTCAAATTTTCATGTAGGAGCCGCATTATTAACCGAAGATGGGAAAATCTACCAAGGTGCTAATATCGAGACTTCTTCATATAGTCTTACAATTTGCGCAGAGAGGACGGCACTTTTTTCTGCTTTTATTCAGGGTGAACGCAAATTCAAGGCAATTGCTATTACAAGCGACCAAGCGGCATACTGTCCACCCTGTGGAGCGTGCAGGCAGGTTTTGCTAGATTTATGCGGTAAGGATTTGGATGTAATTCTGTTAGATAAAGAAACACCTAAAGTCTATAAAATTTCAGAATTATTACCTCATTCATTTGGGGAGGAGTTTTTAAACAAATGATAAATTATTCACCTCACTTTACACCGAAAGATACAGGTTGGATTGAAGTTATAACCGGCTGTATGTTTAGCGGAAAAACAGAAGAATTAATAAGACGCCTGCGAAGAGCCCAAATAGCGAAGCAAAATGTAATTATTTTTAAGCCGGCAATTGATAAAAGATACTCCTCTACTAGTATAGTATCTCATAGTGAGCTTTCACTCCCCTCTGTGATGATAGAAAAGCCGGAAGAAATCATACATTTATCAGAAGATGCTTATGTTATTGGCATTGACGAAGCGCAATTTTTCGATAATACCTTAATCGATGTGGTGGAAGAATTGGCTAATTCTGGTAAAAGAGTAGTAATTGCCGGATTAGATCAAGATTATAGAGGAATTCCATTTGAGCCGATACCTCAATTATTAGCTAGAGCAGAATTTATTACAAAAACTCTGGCTATATGTGTTGCTTGTGGTAATCCGGCTGATAAAACACAAAGAAAAACTGCAACTCAAGAGAGGGTTTTAGTTGGTGCTTCCGATAGTTACGAAGCACGATGCAGAAAATGTCATTATATTCCATAGTTTAAAGGAGATTTATGGATATTGTTTCTATCCTAAGAGGTATTTTAGGTTTTGTTGTGCTTATTTCAATTGCATTTCTTTTTTCAAATAATAAAAAAGCAATTAATTGGAAGTTGGTGGCAAAAGGTTTAGGTATACAGTTAGTTTTAGCAATCTTTATACTTAAAGGTGATGAATTATCACAATTTTTCGCTCCTTTAGGATATCTAAAAGCTCTTTTTACTTTTATTAGTGGATTTTTCGTATTAGTATTAAATTTCACGACAGAAGGTTCTAAGTTTATTTTTGGTAATCTCGCACTAAGTCCTGGTAATGAAGGTTCGCTAGGAATGTTTTTCGCTTTCCAAGTGCTCCCGATAATTATCTTCTTTGCAAGTTTAATGTCAGTTCTATATTATCTTGGCGTAATGCAGAGAATTGTACAAGGAATGGCTTGGGTAATGCAAAAGTTATTAGGTACATCCGGAGCAGAATCTTTATCAAATACTGCTAATATTTTTATAGGACAGACTGAAGCACCGTTGATGATCAAACCATTTATCAAGGAGATGACAAAGAGCGAAATTCTGACTATAATGGTTGGTGGCATGGCTACAATTGCCGGAAGCGTAATGGCGGCATATATTCAAATTCTTGGTCAATCATATTCTACAACTCATAATATTCCTTTAGCTGAAGCACAATTAATCTTTGCTAATCATCTACTAGTAGCAAGCGTTATGGCTGCTTTTGCATCTTTAATAATATCTAAGATATTAATTCCTGAGACAGAAGAACCTGTAACAAAAGGGACAGTAAAGATAAAAGTAGAGAAAAACGGTTCTAACGTGATAGAAGCTGCGGCGCAAGGAGCAAGCGAAGGACTAACCTTGGCTTTAAATGTTGCGGCTATGTTAATTGCTTTTATTGCGATTATTGCATTACTTAATTATTCTTTTACTGCATTTGGAAATGTAATCGGAGTTAATTCATATTTAATTGCGCATTTTGGACAGCCGTTAAGTCTTCAATTATTTTTTGGATTGATACTCCAATACTTAGCATTTATGATAGGTGTTCCATGGGATGAAAGTTTTCAGTTCGGAAGCCTCTTGGGTACAAAAGTCGTATTAAATGAATTTGTAGCATATTTAGATATGGGTAATCAGATTCAAAATAATATTTTGATTGATAAGAAAGCGATTTTTATGGCAACTTATGCTTTATGCGGATTTGCTAATTTCAGTTCGATTGCAATTCAGATCGGAGGATTATCTCCCCTTGCTCCCGAAAGAAGATCAGATTTTGCTCAACTTGGATTAAAAGCAGTACTTGGCGGAACGCTTGCAACATTATTAACAGCAACATTAGCCGGAGCATTTTTCTCATGATTAATTTTGAACTTAAGTATGAAAAAACGATTAAGCAATTTTTAGAGAGAATAGATTTCGCACCCGATATTGCTATTGTACTTGGGAGTGGATTAGGTGAATTTGCTTCTCATTTAGAAGTAATTAACTCATTTGAAACAAAAGAATTAGCCGGTTATCCTTCATCGACTGTCGAAGGACATAAAGGAAAAATAATAATCGGTCTTTACGGCGGTAAAAAGGTTCTTTTATTTCAGGGTAGAATTCATTTTTATGAAGGATATCAATTATCTGAGTGCTTGTTACCAATCTATCTTGTAGTTAAATCTGGATGTAAGAATCTCTTATTAACAAATGCTGCCGGTGGAGTTAATGACTATTTTAAGCCTGGTGATTTAATGTTAGTAAATTCATTCAATTATATGAGTCTATATAAAGAAGTTGCCGAGGTTCTGGGAATTGGTTCAGTTGATCAAAGAAATATGTTTTTGGATTTCCCATCTAAAGTGATAAATAATAAGATTAGAATGGGAGCATTGAATGGTAAAGTAACATTAAAAGAAGGCAGTTATTGGTTTTCTAAAGGACCTTCCTATGAAACTCCAGCTGAAATCAAGATGTTCAAAAAATTCGGTTGTGATGCTATCGGTATGTCAACAGTACATGAGGCGATTTTCGGAGCATTTCTTGGGCTTAAAGTGGGAGCAATCTCCTGTATAACAAATTTTGCTGCCGGATTATCAGACACAAAACTTTCACATAAAGAAGTAATGGAGACAGGATTAATTGCAAAAGAATCATTTGAAAATTTGGTTAAATCAACAATCGAAGGTTTATAGTAGAATTTGCATTAGAGAAATGGCAGATATTACTGCTGTTTCTGATCTTAGCCTATTTCTATTAATGTAATAATTAGCATCTTTAATATAATTTAATTCATCCTCACTCAATCCACCTTCGGGTCCAAATACCAATAAGTATCGTTTATCTAATTGGAAATCATTTTGAAGAAACGTGCTCCATTTTTTTGTGCCATGCAAATCGAAGACTATACATTCACAATCTTTATTAATTAAGTCAGAGAATTTATTACAGTATTGAAATCGAGGCAAATGTGCTCCCAGATTTTGTTTCATTGCTGCGAGACCAATTTTCTCCCATCTTTCTATCTTGCTCCCCTTTGCAATGGTTCTTTCTGATTCAAAGATTATGAAATTGGTAATTCCGAGTTCAATAGATTTTTCAATAGCAAATTCAAATCGGTCTTGGTTTTTTAATCTAGGAATAGAAACGGTAATATTTTTAAAAGGTGATTCTACCATTTTGCTTTCAGAAATTTTTGATTTGAGGAATGATTTCCCTATCTCAATAATAGAGGACTCAAAAATATCTCCTTTACCATCTGTAATATAGAGAGTATCTGAAATCTTATGTCTCATTACCCGGATGGCATGACGAAATTCATCCCCGGAAAGAGTAATAATATTTTTCTCTATTTCAGTCGAATAAAACAGCTCAATATCAGAAAGATATTCCTGTATCAATTGAAAATTCTCCTTTATTTTTTTGTCCGAAAGCATATTCAAATCGAATAGAATTATAAGGCAAAACCAAGATTGTTATTCCGGCTCCATAACCGGCACTCAACATATCCAGAGCAATTCCTTGATTATTATTATTAAGTACAGTTCCTACATCTGCAAATATTCCGAAATAGATACCAATTCTTCCGGAGGTTAAGCTTTTGGGAATAATGGGGAGCTTTAATCTAAAATTCAAATCCTCAAGTATTGGAGTAAATAATTCTACTGATCCTTTAACAAGATTATTCCCTTCTCTTTGAATGTCTCTCCTTCCTCTGATAACCTCTCCATAACCCAAATAAGAGAGATCAAAAAATGGGACTGTATTAGATGTAAGTCTGTTTGTATATCTAAATTTTGAAAACAAAAAGTCGTTTAGTGGTTGATAGTATCTTACATCAATATAAAGTATATTATAATTAATATCCGTTATAC
The DNA here is from genome assembly GCA_023230485.1 of Melioribacteraceae bacterium. Taxonomy (GTDB): domain Bacteria; phylum Bacteroidota; class Ignavibacteria; order Ignavibacteriales; family Melioribacteraceae; genus BRH-c32. Next base: position 11,111 of record JALNXG010000007.1, on the reverse strand, counting down.
CAAAACCTTTATGCGTTACATTAGCATGTAAGAAAAGTCCTTCTTTAGGAAATTGCTTTAAATCTCGTGTATCATGAAGATAACTAACTCCAACTGCCAATATTCTATCGATATTTTGACGTGATGCGGTAAGACTACGGTCAATTTTATTTGGATAATATATATATGTGAATGAAGTAGGCACGCTTAACACATCAAATTGGTTTAGTCTTTTATAGAGCATGAAATCAGCATTATAGTTTTTAGTAGTAAATTCGCCGCCTACCGTTTCATTTATTGCGTTATTCTTATTATTTGATTCAGAATAGCCAAGACCGATTCTCATTCCTAAATCATATTTAAATAATATCGTAGGATTATCATAAGCAACAGAAAGGGATGGATCATAACCAAAACTCACACCCCCTTTTAGCAATTCATTTCTGCCTCGGAAATTTTTTATTTCTGCATTAATTCCATACGAGTAGGAGTTTTTCTTCTGGTTGGAACGGGAAATAAAGGGAACCGGATAGATATACCAACCTTCTTCGACTACTATATTTAATTGATTGTATTTAGGGAATTTTTCGATATTAAGTTCGACTGAAGTAAATATCCCAAGACTGAAAATTCTTTCTTTATTGAATTTTAATATTCGCTTATCAACTGCATCCTTTTCTTTAATAGACAATTCTCTCAAAATTATAAAATCTTCCGTTAGAGAATTTCCTATAATTTTTATGGAGTCAATAACTGTTGTGCCGGTTTGGGCATTATTATTAGCTGCTAGAGCGAATGTTATTAAAAACAGGGATAGTAAATTAAAACGATATTTTTTCAAGTAAATTATTCTTTATTAGTTGACTTGCAAAGGTTAAAATATACTGCAATACATTTATCTTGAATTACATTTATTCCTGCTTCTTCAACCGGTTTTACAGCTTCATCATTTCTTATTCCCTGCTGAAGCCATAATGTATTTGGTTTAATAGCTAATACATCAGGGATTAGTTCAGCAATAAATTCTGATCTCCTAAAAACATCCACAATATCGATTTTCTCCGGAATATCCAATAATGATGGATAAACTTTAATACTTCCTGAAGAAGTAATCTTTGGGTTAACCCCAATAACATTATACCCTTTTTGGAGAAGAAATTCAGCTATCTGAACGCTGGATCTATCAGGGTTATCGGAAATACCGATAACCGCAATAGTTTTAGAATATTTCAATACATTACAAATATCATTTAATTTTTCCATATCATTCCTCATTTGATACATAATCTGTTATTGGTGGACATGAACAGACCAAATTCCTATCTCCATAAGCATTATTAACACGACCGACTGCGGGCCAAAATTTGTTTTCACGAGTATAATTATCAGGGAAAATAGCTTTCTCTCTCGAATAACTATTTTTCCATTCATCGGCAATTACTGCTAATGCCGTATGTGGAGCATTTTTCAGAACGTTTGAGGCTTTATCGTATTGCCCAACTTCAATTTCCTTTATTTCTTTCTTTATAGCAAGCATAACCGAGCAGAATTTATTTAATTCATTAAGTGATTCACTTTCTGTTGGTTCAACCATTAAAGTACCCGGTACTGGGAAAGAAACCGTAGGTGCATGATAACCGTAATCCATCAATCTTTTAGCTACATCTTCCACTTCTACACCAGTCGTAGCCTTAAACTCTCTTAAATCAAATATAAGTTCATGAGCTACGAAACCATTTTCGCCAGCGTATAGAACTTTATATTCTTTTTCCAATTTAGCTTTAATATAATTTGCGTTCAGAATTGCGGCTTTAGTAGCTTCTGTCAATCCCTTAGCTCCCATCATTTTTATATAAGCATATGGGATAAGCATAACATTCGCACTTCCATAAGGAGCGGAAGAAACCGCATTAATTGCTTTTTCGTTTCCGATTTTTATGAGGGAATGACCCGGAAGGAATGGTAGTAATTTTTCATTAACTCCAATTGGGCCAACACCCGGACCGCCGCCGCCATGAGGTATTGTGAATGTTTTATGTAAATTTAGATGACAGACATCAGCACCAATAAATCCGGGAGAAGTTAATCCCACTTGTGCATTCATATTTGCGCCATCCATATAAACCAAACCGCCATTTTGATGAATGATATCACAGATATCGATTATGTTTTTTTCAAATACTCCATGAGTAGATGGATATGTAATCATTAAGCTTGAAAGAGTATCTTTATATTGTTCAGCTTTTTCTTTTAGATCATTAATGTCTACGTTGCCATGATTATCGCATTTTACAACGACAACTTTATTCCCTACCATAACTGCACTTGCAGGATTAGTACCATGAGCAGATGATGGAATCAAACAAATATTACGATTAAGATCGCCATTATTTTTGTGGTAAGCACGAATGACCATAAGACCAGTATATTCTCCTTGCGCACCTGAATTTGGCTGTAATGAAACACCCTTAAATCCTGTGATTTCTGCTAATTGTTTCTCTAATTCCTTAAAGATGATTTGATAACCTTCAGATTGATTCTTTGGTGCAAATGGATGCATATCGGTAAATTCTTTCCAAGTAATACCGAACATTTCGCTGGCTGCATTCAATTTCATTGTGCATGAACCAAGCGGAATCATTGAAGTATTTAATGATAAATCTTTTTTCTCAAGACTTTTTATATATCTCATCATATCAGTTTCAGAGTAGTAGCTATTAAAGACAGGATGAGTTAAATAACCTGTTTTTCTACCGAATAAAGAATCTAAATCGATTGTTGTTTTCCCATCTAATGATACAGCTTCAATATTTGGAGTTTCTTTTCCTTTTAATTCAGCGAATATCCCAATTAATATATTTATATCATCTATTGTTTTTGTCTCATCGAGAGAGATTCCGATTTCAGTTTCAGATATTCTTCGAAGATTTATTGATTTTTCTTCAGACAGCATATTTAATCTTGCCATCTCTTCATGTGAGGTGAGAGTAATTTTTAGAGTATCAAAATAATATTTATTTGTCTGCTCATAACCAAGATAGGTTAAATTCAATTCTAAGAATTGTGCAAGCCGATTAATTCTTAATGCAATCTCTTTTAATCCAATTGGTCCATGATAAACCGCATACATGCTCGCCATGATAGCCAAAAGAGCTTGGGCAGTACAAATATTACTTGTAGCGTGTTCGCGCTTTATATGCTGTTCACGTGTCTGTAAAGCCATTCTAAGAGCGGGTCTTCCTTGCGAATCAATCGATACACCGATAATTCTGCCCGGAATTTGTCTTTTAAATTCATCACGAGTAGAAAAATAAGCTGCATGAGGACCACCAAGTCCCATCGGTACGCCAAACCTCTGTGCCGATCCAACTGCTATATCAGCTCCAAATTCACCGGGAGGTGTGAGTAAGGTCAAACTTAATAGGTCAGCGGCAACTGCTTTATAAATCCCTTTTTGGTTGGCAACTTCAAATAATTTTTTGAAATCATTTACTTCACCATTAGCATCCGGGTATTGGACTAAAATACCGAAAACATCATCAGTTAATTCTTCTTCAGTTATGTCGCATACTTTTATTTCGATACCAAGAGGTTCAGCTCTTGTGATCATTACATCAAGAGTTTGAGGGAAAACAGAATCAGAAACTAAAAATAGATTAGCGTTCTTTTTGTTTGGTTTACGAAGTGAATAAAGCATACCCATAGCTTCTGCGGCAGATGTACCTTCATCTAATAAAGATGCATTTGCAATTTTTAATCCGGTTAAGTCAGCGATTACAGTCTGGAAATTGAGAAGTGCTTCTAATCTACCTTGAGATATTTCGGCTTGATATGGTGTATATGAAGTGTACCAACCCGGATTCTCTAAAATATTTCTTACAATAACTCCGGGAGTAATTGTCGGATAATATCCTAAACCAATATAGTTTGTAAATAATTTGTTTTTGGAAGCAATTTCTGAAAGATGTTTAAGGAATTGAAATTCGCTCATCGGTTCATCTAATTGTAATTCTTTCTTTAATCGGATCGAATCAGGCAGTGTCAAATTAATCAATTCATCTAATGATTTTACACCTAATAAAGATAGCATTTCATTATAATCTTGTTTGCTGATACCAATATGCCTATCGACAAATTGGTCATTAAATTGGAAATTATTCATAGTATTCACATTTTATTTAATAATGATAAGTAAATATAAAAAACTTTATTGGAATTAAAATTTAGGGACGAGATAAATAATACTAAAAATTATTCTATTGATGATATTAGTTTATTGAGGGCTATTTTGGAAGCTTCTTGTTCGGCATTTTTTTTATTTCCGCCTTTACCGGTACTGTAAAATATATCACCAATATAGACTTCAACAGTAAATTCTTTTTTATGTTCGGGACCTTTTTCGTCAATTACTTTATAGTGAGGATGTCCTAATTTATTAGCATGAGCAAGTTCCAAAAGCTGACCTTTAAAGTTATTATCAGCTTTAACGAAATCGGTATTTACAAAAGGAGCGATAACAAATCTATAAATAAATTCATCTGTTACCTTTTCCCCTTTATCCAAATAGATTGCCGCAATAAGTGCTTCAGTGGCATCAGCTAGGACAGTTTTCATCCCTTCTTTGGAATTAACGAGATATTTTTTATTTAACAGGAGGAAATCTGATAAGCCGATTCTTTCTGCGGAATTAAATAGATTATCTCTATTTACAAGATATGCGCGAGCTTTTGTAAGGAAACCTTCGTCTTTATATCGATTAGCATTAAAAAGAAATTTTGCCACAGACATATTCAGAACCGAATCGCCGAGAAATTCTAATCTTTCATTAGATTTCTCTAATTCAGGATACAATTCCAAATAAGAACGATGCGTAAAAGATTTTAAATAAAGTGCTTTATCTTTGATACTAAAACCAAGCACTTTATTTAATTCCTTTTGTTTCTTCTTATTAAAATGAATTGCAACAAGTTTAGACTTTTTGCTTCCAAAAATAAAACTAAACAATTTTATTCTGAATATTTCTTAAATAATAGTGATGCATTATGTCCGCCAAATCCAAAAGTATTACTAATTGCTATATTTATCTCTTTGGGAACAGCCACTTTAGGCGTATAATTTAAGTCGCATTCAGGATCGGGTTCGTCTAAATTGATGGTTGGTGGTATCAGACTATTATTTATAGCAAGTAAGGTAGCAATAGATTCTACTGCGCCTGCGGCACCTAATAGATGACCAGTCATCGATTTAGTGGAACTAACGGCTAATTTATAAGCATGTTCGCCAAATACAGTTTTAATTGCTTTTGATTCATTTACATCATTTAAGTCGGTAGAAGTGCCATGAGCATTAATATAATCTACCATTTCAGGCTCTACTTCAGCATCTCTTAAAGCTTCTCTCATTGAGCGAACGGCACCCTCGCCGCCGGGAGCGGGAGCTGTAATATGATGGGCATCAGCGGTTAATCCTATACCTGCCAATTCAGCATAAATTTTTGCTCCGCGTTTAAGAGCATGTTCTAAATCTTCTATTACTAATGTACCTGCGCCTTCTGCCATTACAAAACCATTACGGTCTTTATCGAATGGACGAGAAGCTTCCATATAACGGTCATTCCATGTCGATAAAGCTCTTAGGGCATTAAAACCGCCGATAGACATTGGAGTGATTGCAGCTTCTGCGCCTCCGCAAAGCATTACATCTGCTGAACCTCTTTGTACTAACATAAAAGCATCAGCGATTGCATGTGATGATGTAGCACATGCAGAAGTTGTAGCATAGTTTGGACCTTTTAATCCGTATCTAATCGAAATCTGTCCTGCTGCAATATCAGAGATCATCATAGGTACAAAAAAAGGACTGATTCTTCTAGGACCGCCTTCAATGAAAGCAGCATGTTGAGCTTCAAAAGTAAACATTCCACCAATACCGCTTCCAAAAACAACACCAATTCTTTCGAGGTTCTCTTTTTCAAGATCAAGTCCGGAATCCTCCATTGCCATTACTGAAGAAGCTACACCTAATTGTGTAAAAGGGTCCATTCTCTTTAATTCTTTTTTATCGATATATTGAGATGGGTCATAATTCTTTAATTCAAATGCAAAATGAGTATTAAAATTAGTTGTATCAAATTTAGTTATTAGTCCGGCACCATTCCTACCTGATTTTAGACCTTCCCAAAATTCAATTACATTATTTCCGATTGGTGTGAGGGCACCTAACCCTGTAATTACAACTCTTCTATTTCTCATAAAACCCTATAAAATATTGACATTAACTTTTATTAAAAATTATCCCCTGCAATAGCAGGGGTAATAATTTTACTTAAGCTTTTTCAGCTAATTTACTTTCTATATATTTTACTGCATCTCCGACAGTTGAAATTTTTTCAGCTGCTTCATCTGTTTGAATATTAAAAGCACTTTCAAAACCCATTATTAATTCTACAACGTCCAAAGAATCTGCACCTAAATCGTTAGTAAAAGATGCTTCCATAGTAATAGCTGATTCTTCTGCACCAAGTTTATCGACAACTATTTCTTTTACTTTTGAGTAAACATCCATTTTGTTTCTCCTTTAATGATTAATTAATTTGTTAAAATCTATTACATTACCATTCCGCCATCGACAGCTATAACCTGACCCGTTATATAATCGGAATCAGAACTGCTGAGAAATGAAACTAATTTAGCTATATCTTCCGGTTTACCCATTTTCTTCAACGGGACGTTTACTAAAATTGCATCCTTTTGCAGATCGGTAAGTTTACTTGTCATATCAGTCTCGATAAATCCGGGTGCAATGGCATTTACATTTATATTTCTTGAAGCTAATTCTTTTGCATTTGATTTCGTAAGTCCAATTACTCCCGCTTTTGCAGCAACATAATTTGCCTGACCGGCATTTCCTGTAATTGCAACGACTGAACTTATATTTATAATTTTACCAAATCTTTGACCTAAGAACGGTTTCAATATTGCTTTAGTGTAATTAAAAACACTTTTCAAATTCGTGTTAATAACAGAATCAAAATCGCTTTCACTCATTCTTAATAAGAGATTATCTTTCGTTGCTCCTGCATTATTCACAAGAATAGAAACAGAGCCAAATTTTTCAAGAGCGAAATTTACAACATTCTGAGCTTCTTCAAAAGATGAAGCATCAGCTTTTATACAATAAGCTTCGCCACCATTTTTCTTTACTTCCTCAGCCAATTCATTAGCAACTTGTTCAGATGATTGATAAGTAAAGATTACTTTAGCACCATCGGAAGCTAATTGAAGAACAATCGCTCTTCCGATTCCCCTGCTGCCACCAGTTACAATTGCCACTTTATTTTCTAATTTCAATTTTTACTCTAAATTCTTTGAGAAATATTCTACTTTGTATTTTAATAACTCATTAAAACCTTCTTCACCAAGAAGATGCTTTAATTCATTTTGACAGCAATCGAAAACAGTTGATGTCTGATTTTCAATTTTATTACAGTAGTGCATCCGACCCAAATGGTCTAAATCTACCGTAAGTGCTCCTTCATAAATAACTAAGGGAAATAATATACAATATATGGGTTTATATTTCCACTTATTTTCGCCATCTTCAAAGGCGATTTTCTGGAGGGTGCAATAACCGACTTTATCTAAAAAGACACATTTTCCATTATAAACTTCTGTTCCGACTGCAATACCTGAATCAAAATCGCTATCTTCCTGTGGAGCTTCAAACCATTTCTCAGGGTCTTTAATTTGAGAATCATCCATTGATTGAATTATTCTCTCTTTAATCTCCATGATTTTATCGTGCTCTAATTTATCTGTATAAACGCCATAGTAACAGCATTCACCTGAACAGATACATACATCGCATGACTTCACAAATTTCTGCGTGAATATCAAAGGGTCAATAAAAAGTCCATTTATTTTTTTATCATACTTTTGTTCGGACATTAGAGATACTTCTCCAGATCAGAATATTTATCTATTCCGAAAATATTAACGTTCGGATTAATTCTTTTTACTAATCCTTGTAATACCTTTCCCGGACCAATCTCATAAAATTCAGTTGCGCCATCTTCTATCATATTTTTAATTGTATCTTCCCATTGAACTGCGGCAGATAATTGTTTAGATAGATTAGATTTTATCTCGTCTTTAGAAGTAACAGGTTTAGCGGTAACATTTGTATATACAGGAATTTTAGCATCTTCAATTGCAATATGTTCTAATTTCGTTTCCAATTTTTCTATCGCACTGAACATTAATGGTGAATGGAAAGCACCGCTAACGACTAATTCTTTTACCAATTTAGCACCATTAGATTTAGCAATTTCCATTGCTTTCTTAACGCCTTCGACTGAACCAGAAATAACTATCTGTCCCGGTGAATTAAAATTAGCACATTGAACTATAAATTCTTTTGCTACATCAGCGCATATCTCGTATAATTTTGCTTTTTCCATACCGAGTATTGCAGCCATAGTACCTGGCTGTTCAATTCCGGCAGTTAGCATAGCAGAACCTCGAAGTCGCACTAAACTAACAGCATCATGATACTGAATAGCACCTGCTTGAACTAATGCAGAATATTCTCCAAGAGAATGACCTGCTGACATATCAGGTTTAATAGATTTTAATAAGTAAGAGAGAACCATACTATGAATAAAAATAGCCGGTTGAGTAATATCAGTTTGCTTAAGAGCTTCTTCGGTACCATTGAACATTACATCGGAAATTTTAATTCCCATGATCTCTTCAGCAGATTCGATTAGAAGTTTAGCATCGCCGGAATTTTCGAATAAATCCTTAGCCATCCCAATATATTGAGAACCCTGCCCCGGAAATAAGAAAGCGATTTTACCCATTAGATTTGCTCATTAATATTTTAACCAGATTTACCAATTAATCGAGGCTCCATTTAACATAAGCGGCACCCCAAGTATAACCGGCACCGAATGCGGCAAGAATAAGGTTATCTCCTTTTTTAAGTTTCCCTGCTCTATAATATTCGGTTAAGCAAGAAGGTATCGTAGCTGCAGTAGTGTTTCCATACTTATGAATATTAATCATAACTTTTTCTTTTTCGATACCCATTCTATTAGCGGTAGCATCTATTATTCTTAAATTTGCTTGATGAGGAACAAGATAAGCAATATCATCTGATTCTAAATTATTTTTCTTCATTACTTCGTAAGAAATATCAGCCATACCTTTAACGGCAACTTTGAAAACTGCTTTACCGTCCTGATAAATATAGTGCATCTTATTATCAACGGTTTCGTGAGATGAAGGATTAAGACTTCCACCCCCTTTCATATTAAGAGCATCTTTACCACTTCCATCTGTATATAATAATGTATCAATTAATCCGTAACTAAGGTCTTCGGTTGGTTCGAGTAAAATGGCAGAAGCGGCATCACCAAATAGAATACAAGTATTTCTATCTGTATAATCTGAAATTGCAGTCATCTTATCAGAGCCGACTACAATTACTTTTTTATAACGACCGCTTTCGATTAATGCGGCACCGGTCTGTAATGCAAAAAGGAAACCGGAACATGCGGCGGAGAGATCAAATCCCCAAGCATTTTTGGCTCCAATTTTATCCTGAACTAAACATGCAGTAGCAGGGAAAAACATGTCAGGTGTAACTGTAGCAACAATAATTACATCTATTTCTTCGGCTTTAACCGAAGTAGTTTTTAATAGATCTAAGATAGCATTGGCAGCCATATCGCTAGTGGCACCGTTTTCCATCTTTCTTCTTTCTTTAATACCTGTACGGGAAACAATCCATTCATCGTTTGTTTCTACAATCTCTTCAAAATATTTATTATCTAAAACTTTATCGGGTACATACATACCAACAGCAGTTATTTGAGCATTTAATTTAGTTGACTGCATATTTATTAATTGCTTCCTCCATTTTCTCGATTAAATTTTTATCGTACATCTCCTTAGCCCTAAGAATCATATTCTTAACTGCTAATGGAGAACTCGATCCATGTCCTACAATTGCGATACCATTAACTCCCAAAACGGGAACACCGCCATGAGACTGATAATCCATATCTTTCAATGCAACCTTTAGGACATTTTTTACGACTAGTGCTTTTAAGGAATTTAGTATTCCCTTATCTGCATACTGCTTAATTTTTATTTTCAAAAAGCCGATTACACTTTCGGCTAATTTTAGAACCACATTACCTGTAAAGCCATCGCAAACAACAATATCAACTTTCCCTTTGAAAATATCTCTCCCCTCTACATTACCGAAGAAATTCAATTTAGAATTTTTTAATAATTGATGAGAAGCAAGAGCGAGTTCATTGCCTTTAGATTCTTCTTCGCCAACATTTAGTAAACCGATAGTCGGATTAGGATAATTATAAATTTCGCTTGCAAAGATAGAACCCATGATTGCATATTCAAAAAGATGTGATGGTTTGCTATCGACACTCGAACCGGAATCGAATACAGTTGTAAACTTTCCTGTTTGAGTAGGATAAGAAGCCCCTATAGTAGGTCTTCCTACACCTTTAATTCTGCCAATTAATAAAGTAGCGGCAGCGAGCATAGCTCCGGTATTACCGGCACTTACAAAAGCATCAGCTATTTTTTCTTTAACTAAGTTCGCACCAATTACTAAAGATGAATTTGGTTTTTTGCGAATAGCGACAGTCGGAGTATCAGACATATTGATTACTTCTTGAGCATCAACAATGGAAATTTTGGAAATGTCAATTGATTCTTTTGAAGCAGTATCTCGGATAAGTTTTTCATTACCGACTAAGACAACTTCAACATTATCAATCTCTTTCAAAGCAAGAACGGCACCGTGCAATTCATTTAAAGGGGCGAAGTCGCCCCCCATTGCGTCAATTGCAACTATGCATTTTCGTTTATTTCTGGATTCTGTCATTAAAAAAAGGATTATTGTTCGGGAACAAACATCGACCTGCCGGCATAATGACCGCAGTTCGGGCAAGCTCTATGGCTTAGTTTAATTTCACTACAATTTGAACATCTGCTTAAGGAAGGAGCAGTAGCTTTATAATGAGTTCTCCTCTTATCTCTCCTAGTTTTCGACATCTTACGTTTCGGATTTGGCATCTCTTAACCTGTATTATTAGTTAT
>JALNXG010000006.1 GCA_023230485.1 Melioribacteraceae bacterium | reverse complement strand
GCGTAAACTATGTATTTCATCTAAATATCCATCATTTATGGATACAAACCGATTTAAGTCGGTTGATGCATCTGTACTTTCTGTATATGCCAACTGTTGACTTCCTACTATTTCTATGTCTGATGAAATTTGGCTCCTATTAAGCGACTCCTTTGTTATTTCCGTGCAGGAAATAAGTAAGTCATCAATGCCTGATGCAGATGCAGGTGTATAAGCAACAAATATTTTTACCGGGTCAGTCGTTTTTATTGATGTAATACTATTATTACTATTTATTTTTTCTGTACATCACTCGAAAAAACATAACTATCTGTTTTGTCTTCAAACAATTGTATTTGAGAATTAATTGTAACCGTAAAAAATAAAGCAAAAATAATGGTAGAAAATAGATTTTTCATAAACCATCCTTTTTTATTTTATAGTCTGTTAATAGTATTTTTTTTGTTGGAGTATAATTTCGTGAATTATAATGATATACCTTACTTGTCATTGCAACTATTCCAATTTTTGGACAAATAAAGTAAAATATTTCGTCTCTTGAAATTGGTTTAAAATCAAAATAGGCCATTTTAAATACAAAGCATCTGAAATCACCTGCTGGTGTTGATATCAATGAATCAGTTGAAATGAATTCGTAATTTGTCAATACTGTATCAAAAGGAATACCATACAAATCACCCGCTGTAGAATAATAAAATTTATGTGCTCTATATTCTTTTCCTGTTCCATATTTAGTTGTGAAGATTAATTCGTCATCAGAAGTAATAAGCGAATCGTATTTTTCTTTCCCATAAAGATAAATCCCATCTTTTTCTTGATAAATTAATTTACTTCCTTGAAACAATTTTGGGGTGTTGTTAAATGAAGGTTCCAAATCCTCACCACAAGTAAATAATTTATATGCCGTTACTTTTTTATCTTTAGAATTCACTTCCATCTTTCCATCAATTATAAATCCACTTTTTAAATAAAAAGGATTACCATAACTACTATCATTTTTATTATAATAATAAGTATTATAAATCCAATAATTACCCACATTTAGAGGTATTAAGGTATCTACTTTAGTTTCTTCAATTTTTGGTTCTACAATCTTATTTTCCTCGGCATTGCAGCTATTTAAAAAATAAGCAAAGGAGATTATCACTAATATGGCAAGTATATTTCTTAAAGGTTGGAGCAATTCTAAAATGGAAAAATAGTCTTTTATAATCATAGCATTTACCTTAAGTAAATTTTAATAAGCCGATAATAAATTGTAATCAATTACCAAGATATAAAGAGAGACGTCAAAAACAATCCCAATATTTTTGCACTATACTATCAACTGATGCTCCATTACTTCTTTTATTGATTCACCGATTATACGGATTGATTGGTCTATCTGCTCTTCGCTGACATTAGTAAAATTCAGACGCATCGTTTCAATTCCATCTACCGGATTAGGATAGAAGAATTTACCCGGTACGAATCCTACTTTCTTTTCGATCGTTATATTATAAATATCTTCCATATCGATACCTTTAGGACCTTTAACCCACAAGAACATACCGCCATCAGGTTTTGTAAATTCGCATCCATCAGGGAAATGTTTTTCTACTGCGGTAATCATTGCTTCTAATTTTGGACGATATAACTCAATAATTTTATTTACTTGACCGGGGACATATCCGCCGAGCAGATATTCAGCAGCTAATGCCTGAGCATAAGTGCAAGTATTTAAATCCACTCCCTGTTTTACGATTACCATCCATTTGCCTAATTGCTGCGGAGCAACAAAAAATCCTACTCGAAGACCCGGAGCGAATATCTTTGAAAATGTGGAAGCATAGATTACATTACTTTGAGCCATAGATTGAATCGAAGGAAGCTCCTCCCCTTTATAACGAAGTGCGCTATATGGATCGTCTTCCACCAAAAGAATATCATATTTCTTAATTATTTCAGCTATCTGTTGTCTTCTCTTTAAGCCGATTGTTTTGCCCGATGGATTCTGAAATGTCGGTACGGTATAAGCAAACTTGATAGGATAATTATCAATTATCTCTTCTAAGGATTCCGGAATTAATCCTTCATCATCAGTTTCAATTTTTACATATTTTGCTTCATAAGCATTAAATGCCTGTAAAGCTGCAAGATATGTTGGTCCTTCTACTGCCACATAATCCCCGGGAGAGATTAATAATTTACCGATTGCATCCAAAAATCCCTGCGAGCCGCTCGTTATATAAACATTATCTAATTCGGCTTCAATTCCTTTTCCTTTTAAGTAATCGAGAAGTGCATAACGTAGAGGATTAAAACCTTCGGTCCTATCATATTGCAGAGCGCAAGAACCATATTTTTTTAATACTATATCGGTTAATTTTGGTATTAATTCCATCGGGAAACTATCCGGGGAAGGAAGTCCGCCTCCAAGCGAAATCATTCCCGGCATAGCTGCTAATTTTAGCAGTTCTCTTATTGCGCTTGCCTTGATATGCGATGTCCTCGTAGCTAATATTTTGTCGAAATCCATAATTGCCTCCTAATTAATACATTTTCAATTAATATATATTTGTTTTATTGCTTTAGATAACCGGTCAATACCCTCAATAATTTCCTCTTCATTCAAGCTTGAAATAGAGAGACGGACATACTTTTTTACTTCAGGGTAAGCGAAGAAATCTTTTCCCATTGCCACTCTTACTTTATAAGATAAACATATTTTATTCAATTCGTCATAATTTTGTTTTACGTTTTTCATCGTAAGCCAGACAGTAAATCCACCATTCGGTTCTATCCAGGTAACGTTTTTGTTTTTAATTTTTTTATCCATTTCCTGAACAGCAAGTATCATCCTTTTACGGTAAATCTTATGAATTCTTTTTATGTGGAGTTCATACTGCCCGGAATTACAGAAATCGGCGAGTGCCGCCTGCTCCGGCAAAGTAGAGCTAATATCGCTGAATCGTTTAAGAGTAGAAAGCCGATTAATACATTCAATATCCGCAGCTATCCAGCCAAGACGAATACCGGGGAATAATATCTTAGAAAAACTTCCGACATAAATTACTAATTGATTTATATCCATCGATTTAATCGGAAGAGATACCTTACCGAAATATTTCATCTCTTCTTCAAAAGCATCTTCGACTATAAGCATATTATACTTTTCGCATAGTGCGATAAGCTGTTCCCGATGCTCTTGACTTGTGGTTACTCCCGTTGGATTCTGAAAATTCGGCATAGTATAGAAAAATATTGGAATCCCTTTTTTCAATTCACTCTCTAATACCGCTAAATCCACTCCATCTTTTTTCATCGGTATTTCTACGATTTCGCAGTTATAGTATTTCAATAAAGGAAAAATCATTCCATAAGTCGGTGATTCTACAAATACACGCGAACCGGGCTTAACTAATAATTTCATTAATAGATCAAGAGCATTTTGTGCCCCATTAGTAATTAGTATTTCTTTCGAGCTGACTGAAATACTATGAGATCGCAATCGGCTTGCAATATATTCCCTAAGCGAATAAAGTCCATTACATTCACCATAATCAAAAACCATATCGCTCTCTTTGGCGATAATTCGGCTTAAGGATTTATTAAATTCTTTTACGGGGAATATTCTTGTATCTGGATGGAGGCGACCGAAATCGATCCCTTCAAATTTTTCCCTTTCTTCGCTGAATGGATAATTGATATTACCGAACATAATATGGACTTCTTCAGAAAGTGGATTAACTCGGTCAGTCCAATTAATTGTTCCCCCTTTTTTTTCGGTTGCGGGAGATTTTAGCTCTCTTCTCTGTCGTACATAAGAATAAGACCCGGATCGGCTTTCGATATATCCGAATGCCCATAATTCTTGATATGCTTTATAAATTGTAGTGCGGTTTACACCTAGGTGATCTGCAAATGTACGGGTGGGGGGAAGTACATAGCCCGGCTTCAGGGTTTCGCTATCAATTTTTTCCTTCAATTGATGGAAGACCTGCTTGAATAATGGTATGTCGCTATTCCGGTCTAAATTCAGGATAAGCATCTAAAAACTCCGACATTTCTAAACTGAAAATATATAAAATTTGGCTCCCTAAAAACAGCCAATTCTTTGGTTGTCTAAGAGAGCCAATTATTACACTTATCTTGAGTTTTCACTGCTATTTATTTCTTGTTACTTAGGCAGCCCCGGATTGTGATTCATCTTCCGATGCTTCCTGATTTTTTAATAATGCTGCATTAATAGTTTCTTCTTTATCATGTATAATATTCTTTAATTCCTCATCAAAGAAGAATTTATTCTTTCCGAATGCAGGAACTAAATCATCAAACCAGATTGCATTTTCGTCATATTTGGCAAAGAAAGGACGCCTTACCCACGAACGATTTCTTCCTCTGATAAAATTAAGAACAAAAACTTTCTCGCCATTAATTTCGGCAATTCCATCAATGCTTATTTTACCCGGAGTAGCTGACATTGAAGGACCTCTAACTGTTCGGCATAATCCTGTTACACTCGAATATGCTTTCTGGAATATATTAAATACTTTATATAGAGGTACGGCGAAATATTTTCTTGCACCTGTATCTCTTTCTACGAACATATAATATGGCACTAAGCCTAAACTTAAATGATCTAGCCACATTCTCGACCAGACACTTGCATCATCATTAATATGTTTAATTAATGGTGATTGAGTTCTGATTACTGCACCGCTCGATAGTATTCTTTTGATTGCTTCGTGCGCCACTTCTGTTGAGGATTCTACCCAATGATTAAAATGCCCCATTATTGATAAATGTTTTCCTGCGGCTGTAATCTGACCGAAGAACTTAATCAATTCATCAGCTTCCGGATCAGTTACATATTTATATGGCCAATATGCAATCGATTTTGTACCAATTCTAATGTTTCTGATATGTGCATAATCTTCCCCTAGCAATGGCTCTATATAAGTTTTTAATTTTTCTAAATTCATCACCATCGGATCACCACCCGTGAAAAGTATATCGGTAAGTTCTTTATGATCACGAATATATTTTAGGAATATTTTCGATTCGTGTGTAGCAAATTTAATATCGGTATTACCCGTAAATTGTGCCCATCGGAAACAGAAGGTGCAATATGCATGGCAGGTTTGACTGCTCGATGGAAATACAAGAGCGATCTCTTTGTATTTGTGTTGCACTCCCGGAAGCAAAACCTCATCATTATAAACTGACATATTAGCTGTACGCTGTGCTGCCGGATGCGGATTTAATTTTTCCCTTATTAGATTCGCCGCTTTACTAATTTCTTCCTTTGGTGCATCCCTTTTTAAGAGATCCGCCATAGTATTAAAATCTTCTTCTTCTAACATTCCCTTTTGCATAAAAGTTAATTGAAACATCGGATCGTTAGGTACATTGTCCCAATTTATTAATTCATCTACTACATAATTATTTGTCCGAAATGGAAGTACATTTGCAACTACTTTTGAACTGAACCTAAGTTCGGGTGAGAGTAACTTGAATTGTGGAATATCGTCGATATTCCTCAAGCCATAGAGTTTGAGTTTTTTCGGCATTACCATTTTCCACCTCACTATTTTTTAGAAAAAACTAACAGAGATTCTTTAGAATTTTAATTATAAAAGTCTTGAGATATCTATCCTAATTCAAGATAAGAAATTGTAGGTTAATGTCAAAGTAAAAACAGTAATTATTTAAGAAAATAATGTGCCAGTTATATGAGTGTAATTATTTCCTTTATTGTCATAGAGGGGATGATTAAAAGTCAGATCGAGATAGCAGAGTTATATCTATACAAGTTATTCTCCTCGAAGAAGATTCTTATAAAAGGTCTAGGTTTGGGATAAGTTTGGTTTACGTAATTATTTTAGAATTAAAGAGTTACAAAGTAATAGGGTTTGAGAAGGATATCTTTAAAACAAAAAAAGCTGCCTCTTTCAAAGCAGCTTCTTTATTATAAGGTTGTTACCTTACTCATATCATCGAGCTTTACAAATTTTTCATGAAATTTATAACTTTTACCTGCTTTCACAGTCTTAATCACTTTTACGTTTGTAAATGCTGATTGTTTTTTGCCTTTAGCTTTGTCTCCAAAGGATTGGGTCTTAGCCATTTTATAATCTCCGTTATTTTAGCACAAAAATATAATAAAAATAAAATTTAAAAGGAAATATCAACCCGCTTTTGACATAATAAAATCTGCAAGTATATTTCCGGTCTCCTTCAGATCAAAATCATCTAATAATTCTTTCTTTACGTTAACTTCTTCTTTGTTCTGAAGTTTCAGTGTGTTTTTCTTTGCTTCATCACGCTCTTTTTTTCTTTTTTCTGCTTTTTCTTTTTCAGCTTTCCTTACATCTTCATTTAAAGAAAAAGTCTTCATAGCTTTTATTTCTTTGTATTCTTCGATATCCTGTTTTACAAATTCGTACTGCGGATCTTTTTCTATTCTGGTCAAATGCTTCTTTTCTAGTTCAGGTATATATTTTGTAAGATTGCCATATTTTTGATAATCGGAAGACGCTATTTTATCCCATGGAAGTGCACTTGGCTTCGAGCTTTCTCCATATTCATGCTTATCATATAATGATGGCAATTCTATATCCGGTTCAACTCCAAGATTTTGTGTACTGCTTCCATTAATTCTATAAAACTTCGCGATGGTAATTTTCAATTCGCCCGATTTTTCTTTATTACTTAAGAATCGGCTTAAATCGATTAGATTTTGTACCGTCCCTTTGCCATAAGAATTTTCGCCGATAATTAATCCACGTCCATAATCCTGAATTGCTGCTGAAAAAATCTCACTCGCTGAAGCACTGAATCTATTCACCATAACCGCTATTGGTCCATCATAAACAATGGCTGGATCGGGGTCTTTATCCACTTCCACTTCACCATTGGAATTTTTCACCTGAACGACTGGACCATCTTTAATAAATAATCCCGTTAATGAGATCGCCTCTTGAAGTGAACCTCCACCATTATTTCTAAGATCAAGTATTACACCATCAACTTTTTCTGTTTTGAATTTATCTAAAATTTTTTTCACATCTTTTGTTGTACTCTTATAGTCAGGGTCTCCATTTCGAGCTGCTTCAAAATCGCTATAGAAAGAAGGCAGTTTAATCACACCAAGCTTGAATGGCCTTCCGTTTTCTTCTATATTTATTATCTCATCTTTTGCTGCCTGCTCTTCGAGTTTCACTTTATCTCTAACTATCCTTATCTCTTTTGGAATTGCATTCATTCCATCTTCTTTTTTAAGAATCGAAAGGCGTACGACTGTTCCTTTCTTACCTCGAATTAATTGAATAGTATCATCTAATCTCCAACCAACAACATCCACGAACTCACCATCATCATTTTGTGCCACGGCAACTATTCTATCTTCCTCTTTTATTAAGCCACTTTTAGCCGCCGGTCCTCCCGGTACGATTGATACGACCGTTGTATAATCATTCTCAAAACGAAGTGTAGCACCTATACCTTCCAAAGAAAGCTTCATGCTTATATTAAAAGCGTCAGAGGATGATGGAGATAAATAGTTTGAATGCGGATCATAAACTTCTGCAAATGAATTCATATATAATTGGAATACATCTTCTGCTTCGTACTGCAAAATTAATTTGTAATAATTATCATATCTCTTACCGAGAACATCCGCCGTACCTTTCCAATCTTTACCCGATAGTTTCAAGTTAAGAGCTTCATTTTTTATTCTTAACCGCCACTCTTCATCCATCTGTTTTTCATTTTCCATCCAAAATGCTTTTTCTCTATCGAGTGTAAAGGATTCTTCTTTAGTAAAATCAAATTCTGTTTTTAATAGTTCTTTTACATAGCGAACCCTTTCTCCAAGACGTTTTTTATAAACGTTAAATATCTCATAGGCGGGATTAAGATTACCCATTTTTAAAAAATCATCTATCATAGTTTTGTATTTCTCAAATCCATCGATATCTGATTTATAAAAATACAATTTCTGACTATCCATTGATTTAAGGTAGTCATCAAATATCAATACCGAGAGGGAATCGTTAAGTGTGGATTTACGATAATGATAGTTTGAAAGGAGGTTTGTTAAAAGCTGATTCTTGCGGACTAAAAATTCATCCGGTGCAATCACTTTATTAGTATCTATTTTATGGTCTTTATCTAATACCGATTCAGGCGCCTGAGCATTGCATCCGGTAACGAAAACAAACATAGTAAGTAGGAACAGCAATTTCTTCATAAATAATCCGATTAATTATATTCTTTTATCTAATACAGTAAAATAAGATAATAGTTTCAAAAATGACGTGTAAAAACAAAAAAAACCGCCCTGAGGGAGAGGCGGTTTAGTCGATACTACATACTATAATCCAATATACCAAATTTTGCAAGTGTCAAAATTTAGTGGGAAAAACTTTTATAATCCCAACTTAGCTTTTATCTCTTGTGGAATTGCATCTTTATGTATCATAATTGCTACTGTACGCAATCTAATAAATTGTTCACTCATATACCAGAAGCCATCATACTTGCGCTCTTTTGTTCCCCAAGAATTTTTGGTGTAATAAAACTTAGTGCCTTCCTGATTTTTTGCCACACCTATAACGTGCATTAAATGATCATCGGTTGTGGAATATGTATCAAATGCATCTTGACGGTCTGCTTGAGAAATCTGTTTTTCCTTTTCAGGTAATTTCTTTTCTTCCTTTGTCTGATCATCTTCGGCAGTTACGGGTACAACTGCATAACCCGGTTTACTATAAAAATTTTCCTTTCCAACATCACCGTCCCATGCTATCGAATACCCATTATCTATTGCATAATCCATTACTTTTACTATATCATCAATCGGCACATTATAATATTCGTCATCAGTCCAGTTATCAGGAATTTCTAAAACGAATGTCTTATAAAATGGATGATGAGAGAATGAAGTTAATTCTACATAATCAGAAGATTTAAGTCCGAGTTCATCAGCAAAACTTTTAGGTGTATATTTTTTTTCTTTGTAGTCAAATTCATTAGGGATTTTGCCAAGATATTCATTCAAGGTAAAATCGATAATGTCTTTCCAATTAGTAGTAGTTTTTGTTCCGGTACGTTTGAGGGCTGCTTTTAGAATTCCATCGAGCATATTTTCTAATTCACCGTGATTGTGTTCTTTATCGCCGGGCATAATGCCGCTATAAGCTTCTTCGGGCATTAAACCAAATTTATCCATTACATGAAACAAGTCATGCGCCTGTCCGCCCGGTCCGAAATTTCCCATTCCCATATATCGCATATATTTCGCTGCTTTTATCGGATAGGTATTATGTATAATAAACATTTCGGATAAATCATATTCTCCATTACCCATTCTAAGGAGTTCTGTTTCTGCGAATGACATAGTTGCGAAGCACCAGCAAGTGCCTGTTTTTGCTTGGCTTTTCACGGGTGTGGTTTTTAATTCTTTTTCCATAGTAAATTCATGGCGATCTTTTTTCTTATCCTTGTCTTTCTCTTCGTCATCCTGAGCATTTACAAAATTTACGAAACAAAAAAAACCTAACATTAATAGAAGTAAATATTTTGCTTTCATCCTTCCTCCGGGAAGTACCGATTTTATGTGTTAGAAAAATTCAAATGTATTAAGAAATTTATAAATAATATTTAATAAATACACATCAATATCTTATTTATAATTAATTGCATTCTCTTTATGCAATTGTTATTTTTATAATTCATTTGGAATACGGTCTGCCATGAAAAAATTCATCGTAGTATTTATAATCTCCATCCTTACAATCAGTGCTCAAGAGAACCCAAAATTCGGAATTGTTCTTCACGGCGGTGCGGGAAGCATGACTAAGAAAGTTATCTCTCCCGATCAAGAAAAAGATTATCGTGCTAAATTAAACGAAGCTTTAGATAAAGGATATCAAATTCTAAAAAGCGGTGGAGATGCTTTAGATGCAGTTGAATCTGCAATTCAAATTCTTGAAGATTCGCCCCTTTTTAATGCAAGCAAAGGAGCTGTACTTAATGCCGATGGAGATGTGGAGTTAGATGCCTCAATTATGAGCGGCGATAAATTAAGAGCAGGCACAGTTGCCGGAATTAAGCATATCAAAAGTCCGATAGCTCTTGCCCGTCTCGTTATGGAAAAATCACCGCACGTTATGATGATCTCCGAAGGTGCAGAAAGATTTGCTAAAGAGATGGGTCTCGAATTTGTCGATAATAATTATTTCAAAACTGAAGATAAAGTAAATGATCTAAAAAAAATCCAAGAACGTGAAAGAGAAACGGAAAAAGAGAAACAAAAAAGTTCTCTCGATAATATAAATGTATTTGAAAAATTCGGTACAGTAGGTGTTGCCGCTTTAGATAGCAAAGGCAATTTAGCCGCAGGAACATCCACAGGCGGTATGGCTAATAAAAAATATGGAAGAGTAGGCGATGCGCCGATAATTGGTGCAGGAACTTATGCTGATAATAATACATGTGCAATCTCTTCCACCGGCTGGGGCGAATATTTTATACGTCTCGGCGTGGCTAAAGATATTTCCGATTTGATGGAATATAAAAATCTTTCTATTAGCAAAGCCGGAAATGAAGTAATTCAAAAGAAGCTTCCAGCACTCGGTGGTTTCGGCGGAGTAATCGGTATAGATAAAAATGGTAATGTTCTAATGGAATTTAATACTCCCGGAATGTTTCGCGGTTATCACTTAGAAAAGGGTGAACCGGTAATAAAAATATTTAATGATTAGAAGGGGCTTTGATGGAAATTGCTGAAGTTAATTATTGGGCGGTGTTGCTTTGTGGCGTTGTTTCGATGGTGCTTGGTTTTGTTTGGTATAATCAATTTTTATTCGGAAAAATTTGGATAGAAACTTTAGATATAACGGAAGATGAATTAAAAAAAGGTTTTGCTCCTTATAAAACTTATCCATTAGCTTTTTTGGCACAATTAGTTATGGCGTATGTCCTCTCACGTATAATGACTTATGCTGATTTTACTACAATTATTGAAGGTATTCGCCTCGCCTTCTTAGTTTGGATTGGATTTACTGCAATGACTATGCTTATTAATACACTATATGAACACAAAACATTAAAAAAATTATTCGTTGACGGAGGATACCATTTAATTGTTCTTCTTATCGATGGATTTATATTGGGCGCATTTTAATTATGAATATTACTACAGTTGTTTTTGATCTTGATGGGACACTTATGAGTTCCCATAAAACTATATACCAAGCTACTATAAAAACTTTAGCAGAATGCAATTATAATGTTGATTTGCCCGAAGACCAATTTTATACAAAGATTGGTATGCACTTTGAAGATATTTTCAGTGATTTTGGTTTTGTGGTTGATGATTTTGATACCTTCATAACAAAGTACAAATCGATTTATTTTGAGTATATTGACTTATCAGAAATTTATCCTAATGTAATAGATATAATTAATTATCTATACGACAATAAATACAATATAGCTCTTCTTACTACTAAAGCGCAGGATCAAGCGGATTTAATCCTGAAGCATTTTGGTCTTGCAGATAAATTTACATACATAATGGGAAGACGACCGGGATTAGCTCATAAACCATCACCTGAACCGCTTCTTTATATTCTTAAAGAATTAGATACTTTATCTAAAAATTGTTTGATGGTGGGAGATTCTGAATTAGATATTCTTTGTGGCAGAGATGCCGGTGCTTTTACTATCGGCGTTTCTTACGGTTATAGAAGCAGCGATATACTAAAATCTTATAATCCCGATTTTCTTTTGGATGATATCAGTCAACTAAAAAATATATTAAAAAATGAAACCTCAGATCAAAGCTGATTTATTAATTCAAGAAGGATATGCACAAGTACTATTTCATAATCCTAAGGGGAATTCACTTCCATCATCTCTTTTACACGAGATAACAAATAAAATCGTTTCTTTGAATCAGAATAATGACGTTAAAGTTATTATAATCCAAAGTGAGGGAAGTTTATTCTGTGGCGGTGCTTCCTATGAAGAACTCTCTAATATCACAGATTTCGAAGCAGGCAAAAATTTCTTTATGGGTTTTGCAGATCTCTTCCTTGCTATCAAAAATTCACCAAAATTAATTATAGCTAAAATTCATGGCAAATGTATCGGGGCAGGAGTGGGATTAGCTGCCGCCTGTGATTATTCGCTCGCCTCCGCGAATGCATCTATCAAATTAAGCGAACTTAGCCTCGGAATAGGTCCATTTGTAATCGGTCCCGTGCTCGAACGTAAAATCGGTATTTCTAATCTGGCAAAACTCGCAATCGAAGGTGAGTGGCTTAGTGCTGAATGGGCATTTAATGCCGGTCTATTTAGCAGAATTACGTTTTCGAGCGAAGAAATGGAACGTGATATTGAACAGATTATTAAGAAATTAACTTCCGCTAATCCCGAAGCTCTTAAAGAATTAAAAAATACTCTTTGGAAAGGTACCGAAAATTGGGGCTTAATTCTCGAAGAACGCGCGGCTTTAAGCGGCCGACTCGTAATTTCTCCTTTTGTAAAAGACTTTATCAATAAATTTAAAGAATCTTATAAATAATAGAACTTATTTGCTTCTTTTGTGGTTTAACTTTTATTGACAATAATTGAGATATTATGAGATATTTGCTTACACTAATTTTTATGTTCCTTTTGATTTTCGGTTTTCAATTCTATTTTATTAGAAAAACTTCAAATACTATTCTTTATTTGTTTCCTCGAATTAAGTTAGAACTTTTCAAAAAAATTCGTTGGGTTACGGTTGGCTTTCTTAATTTACTACCAATCGGAATTATACTTGGTATCATCTATTATTTTATTACAAATGATGCGATTGAATTCCCCCCTCTAAATAACATTATTAATTACATTGTCGTATTTCCCTTCTGGATCTATTTTGTGATTCTTATTCAGTCGTTAGTCTTTTTCTTATTAATCGATATCGTAAGACTAATTTTTTACCCTATCTATAAAAAGCATAAGGATAGAATACTTGCAGGGATATATAAAGGGCAATTTGCACTGTTAGTTTTTTTCACTCTTTACGTCCCGGTAAGAATTATTTATGACTATAATAGTGTTGAAGTAAGAGAAGTAACTTATCATAAACCGGTAAATGAGAAACTAAAATCTGCAAAGATTGTTCTTATCTCTGATATACAAGCAGACCCATATACAAATGAAGCGAGACTAAGTCGCTTCGTAAATAAAGTAAATTCTCTTAATGCTGATTTGGTTTTAATTGCAGGAGACTTAATTACTTCGGGCAAACATTTCGTTGAGACATCAGCAAAATATAGCGGTATGTTAAAATCTAAAAATGGAGTTTATGCCTGCGTTGGTGATCATGATAACTGGGTTGATAGAAGTGATACAGAACGAAGTCTTAAAATTGTAGAAGAAGCTCTCGCAAAGAAGAATGTCTTTATGCTTGATAACGAAAATAGGTACTTCGATATCAATGGTGCAAAAATAAAAGTTAGTTTTGTTACTAATACATATGTAGAAACTATTTCGAATTCAGCACTAAATATTATTGCAAATGGTGGTCAAAAGGTTGATTTCAAAATATTCCTTACTCATCAGCCACGTCAAAAATTAATTGATGCAGCTTCAGAGCACAATTATAATCTTTATCTTGCGGGACATACTCATGGAGGACAGATTACTTTACTCTTTCCATTTATCGATCTTTCTCCAACAATATTTGAAACACAATATGTAAAAGGTGATTTTTATTTCGGCGATATGCTTATGATTGTTACGCGCGGACTAGGAATGTCTTTAGCTCCCGTGCGTTACAATGCCACTCCTGAAATTACACTCATAACTTTTAAGTGATTAAATCAGCAAGAGAACTATAATCGGCATCAAAAAGCCGCTTATATGTTCTCATTGCATAAGCATCGGTCATCCCCGAAATATAATCACATATTAGCCGCGCTTTCTCATTTTCGCTTTTTACATCACGAACTAATTTATCGTTGAACTCGGGCAGTATCTTAAACTTGTGATTGTTTTTTATATATCCTTCATGAAATACATTAAATAAACTTTCTACCATTTTATTTCCTTTGTATTCCATCTGATGAAGCTGTGTCGATTTAAAAACAATATCCACAGCAATCTTTTTATATAATTCAACTTTATTAAATATATTCGGTTCAATGACAAGATTGTATTTATATCTATTGGTTTTTTTATCGAGAAAAGTATTTCGTTCTTTTATTTTTACTGCGCAAATAAATTGACCTATTTGATAACCAAACTTTGCTTTGAATTTTCTTTTCTTAATCCATTCGATTATGTCATTTAGGTCTTTTTCTTCTTCTCCGATTATATTATTAATTTCTGCCCACTTTGTAAGTTTAGCAATATTAATAAATCCACCCGAGATGCTATCGACTAAATCATTAATTGCATAGGCAGTATCATCAGCCCAATCCATAATTTGGCATTCTATACTCTTAAAATTATTAAGTGCATTGGGCGACTTGAATTGTTTTGAATACTCTTTTTTATCAAACACATAATTTATTATTTCTGATTGGTCATTATAAAGGAAATGATTTTCAGGTTTTTTAAAATCTTTATGAAGTGCTTTGTATTTAAGGATTCCATCAAGAAATGCTCTGGTAGGATTCATACTTCTATGATGATCGTCTTCACGGTAAAAAATATCCGTAATTGAACGTAAGGTTTGAGCGTTTCCTTCAAATCCACCAAACGGTTGCATAAGCTTATTTAAGATTCTTTCACCACTATGACCAAATGGAGGATGACCAAGATCGTGAGCAAGGCAAATAGACTCAACCAAGTCTGGATCGATAAAATATTCTTCATTTAATAGATCAGTTTCTTTTGACAAAAGGAAATTACAAATTGATCTTCCTATCTGTGCCACTTCTATTGAATGTGTTAATCGGGTTCTATAAAAATCAAATTCACCGGGAAGAAAAACTTGTGTCTTCCCTTGAAGCCGTCTAAATTCAGATGAATGAATAATGCGGTCTCTATCGATTTGAAAAGCAGTACGATAATCATCTATCCTCGTATTATGCTTTAATCGATCTGCATCGAATTCATTATAAAATTTATTCTTCATTTTCTCATTCAATCCATAATTATTGATTTTTATGAAGATGGAATTAATGCTTTTAGCAATCCGTCATTGAATTTATATGTATTAAGATCATAAATTCCAAAACCGGAACAGAACTCCCAATAATGAAAACTGATTTTAGAAGCAACGGCATGCGAGGCTATAAATGTTGTCCATCTAATTCTCGAATCCATATCTGCCTTTGAAAATGATCCGAACTCACCTAAATTAAGAGGCACCTTCTTAGCATTCGCCCAGCTAATCATTATATTAAAATCGTTAATTACTGCATTTTTTTCTGCAGTAGTTCCATTCCATCTTCTTCCTAACCAAGCATTTGCACCATCTACCCATTCCGCACCCTGATGCGTAAATTCAAATGGATTATAATAATGAAAAGATACGATTACATTATTTTCATTAGCAGGCAATGTAAGTCCGGCTAATCCGCTTACGCCCCCCCAGTTAGATAGTCCGATTAAAACTGTCCGTATTGGATTTGTTTTTCTAATTATAGTTAGTGCTTCTTTATAGTATTGATCCCATATCGGTGCAGTCATTGCGCTGTTTGGTTCATTTAATATTTCAAAGAAAACTTTATTCGATTGGCTTTTATAACGCTCTGCAATCTGTTCCCAAAGTTTTAAGAAGCGTTCTTTCTGTGCAGCAGGAGTTACCATCATTTCATCAAAATGATGTATGTTAATAATAATTGCCAGGTCATATTTTGCAGCTTGATCAATTACCCAATCAATACGCGAAAAGAAATTTGCATCGATTGTATAGGGAGCTAATTTAAGTGAATGTGCTGACCATTTGATTGGAACGCGAACTGAATTGAATCCGGCATATTTAATTAATGCGAAGTATTCTTCTTTGATATAAACACCCCATTCTCCTTCGGTTGGTGCTTCGAGTGCATTACCAATATTTACACCTCTTCCGAGAAGATCATTTTGCTTGAATACATAATCATCTCCTACTTCTGATGGTATCGGCGAAACCGGATCATCCGAATTTTTACATCCTGCAATTGTAATTATAATCAATAGTAGTAAGGGTATAAACTTTCTTTTTATCATTTTTTTTCTGTGGATTTGATTTGGAATTTTTTGTTTAATAATTCTTTAGAGCCGGCTCCTAAGCTTAAAACAGTCCTCATTGCTTCTTCAACAGGATAATCGATGATTGTAACGTAGTCTTTATGCAGATGATAAATATAACCGCCGGTTGGTGCAGGGGCAGATGGCACGAAAACTGTATAATAATCATCAAGTTGATCGGTTATGAATGCTGTTATTAATGTATCATTGCCGAATGGTCTTACCAACGCAACACCTTTAAAAAGTATCTTCTCGCCGCCGAACAACTGTATAACTGTTTCCTTAATTATTTTATATAATGGTACTCTTCTAAGGAAACGCTCCTCCATAAACTCAAAAAAAACTTTACCTATTTTTGTTTGAACAACTAAACCCACCATAAAAAAGATTATAAGCATTATTACAATGGCTATAAGTGATGCAACCACTCTTTCGATATTAGCTGTTTCAATTAGTATATTAGTTATTGGACGAATATATGATGTAAGAAAATCAAAAAACCATTTTAATACAAAAATGAGTACAATTATTGGAAGCACTACTAAGAAGCCGCCGAAAAGTGTCGTCCGTATAAATATTTTAAATTTGCTCATTTTACCCGATTATTGAATTGCCAAATTTAAGCAAAAATTTATATCATCTCATTATATTTTGAAAGGAATCTAAAATTGATTTATCTTTTCATCAATGAAAAATACATTAATCAAAAATATTGCACTAACTATTATCCTCTTGATTACTTTAATCTCATGCGAAAAAAAAGAGGAGAATCCATTATCGAAGTCCGAATATTTTCTAAACTACCATTTCGATGAAATTAATTCTGATGCCGTATTTTCATTTAAGGAGAAATACTCGAAAGACTTTCTCATCCTTCTCAATTACGGTTTTGATAAACTCAAAATTATAGAGCTTCTTAAAATCTCTTCGATCGAATATGATGATCTTATAAATTCTCTATTCGGAAGCGGCTTAATCAAAAAAACTGATAATGGAGAATTTATTCCTTCATTTCCAATTATTGACGCTAACGAAATCAAAGAGATTAAAAAACTTTCAGAACCAATTGGTGAGGATGTTTCATTAATAGTAATAGACAGATTACAGCGCATTGAAGAAGCAATAGCAATGCTTTCCTCTTATTCTCCTAATAGTTACCGACTAAGATATTTTCTTTTTTCGGAAGTGCTATTAAATAAATGGCAGCTAAAAAATATAAAACAGAATTTTATAAAAAGCCAAGCACCCCAAAGAGATGGAAAACATTTATATATTTCATTAATTGAGGGAGACTCGTCTTCGAGCAAAAATCCTAAAAGATTATTGATGAATATCGAAGGCAAAAGCGATAGAATTGCTTTCAATGACTTAGAAGATAATGGTGTAGAATATTCCTCGATTAATTTAGATGACCAAATTAATTTTTCCACCGAAGAAACTAGTTACTTACAAATCATCGCCGATGTTATAAAAAATGATTTGTCTGATTATTTAAACAGTAAAAGAGGATTGTTTTTAGAAAACTACTCAAAATCAATTTTGCGCGAAACAACCTCTTTTAAGGAATACACTTATTGGGTTTATCAATTCATAGTAATTGATGCAGTCAATTCATTAATCAAACATGGGATTATTACATCACAATAAAAGGTATTTAGAAATAGCTTATAATCTAATTATTGTCTCTGAAAAATGATGCGAAAAACAGAACCTTTATCTTTAACGCTATGCGCTTTTATTACTGCGTTATTGAGATCACAATATTTTTTTACGAGAGCAAGTCCAAGTCCATTGCCTTCGTATCGTCTTGTGTAGCCTACTTCCTCTTTTAAGAATGGAGTGAATAATTTTTGCATATATTCAGGAGACATTCCAATTCCGGTATCTGCTATTTGGACGAAAAATGAATCGGGACTAATATCCTCAATAAGAATTTGTACTCTCCCTTTTTCAGTAAACTTAATTGCATTCTCGATTAAGTGCATGAATACTCGCCTCAAGGAATAGTTATCACCGTTAATTAAAGTTGACTCAGTTTTACATTCCAAGTAGAAGAGTAATTTTTTCTTATTCGCTAGAGGAAGAAATGTTTCATATAGTTTCTGAACGATTTCATTTTTAAGATCAAAGACTTCCTCGTTATAACTATAAGTATCGGTAGTAAGCTCACTCATATCAAGAACTAATTCAACAGTACGCATAATTCTATTGCTTTCTTCCAGAATCGCATCCACGATTGTAATGTTATCGTCACTTAATTCAGTTCCTAATTCCTCTTTTAGGAAAGTCGATGAATTAACAATCACATTTAAAGGAGTTCTAATTTCATGTGAAATTTGTGAAAGAAATTCAGTCTTCAATTTGTCAGATTTCTCGGCTCTTATTTTTGCATCTATAATTGCTTTCTCTGCACGTTTACGTTCCGTAATGTCTTCTATCGATCCTTCATAAGACTCTACTGCGCCATTTTCATTTTTTATAGCGCGGCTGCTTTCTCTTACGAAAATTCTTTCGCCATTTTTCTTTTGCCATTCAGATTCAAAACCGATTACTTTATCATTTTTTTCTATTGCATCAGAAAATTTTTCCTTCGCCGTTAAATCTATATAGAAACTTTCAGTTTTGTTTGCGGCTAAATCATCGAATGAATTAAATCCGAGCATGGCGATTAATGCTTTATTTGCCATCGTTATCTCACCGGAAGTATTTGTTTTATATATACCGAGAGCAGAATTTTCGTAAAGACTTCTAAATCGTGTTTCGCTATCTATTAATGCTTTTTCGGCAGCTTTCCTTTGAGTAATATCCTGTTTTATTGCAACAAAATTTAGAATTTTTCCTTCACCATTTTTAACCGGAGTAATTACCATCTCTTCATCGTAAAGAGTGCCATCTTTTTTCTTATTCCTAATTTCTCCTTTCCAAGTCTCACCTGCTAAAATCGTGCTCCACATTAGATCATAATAATCATTCCGTTGAATTCCCGATTTTATTATGTTTGTCTTTTTTGCCAATGCTTCTTTAGATGAATATCCGGTTAATTTTGTAAATGCGCTATTAATCCATTGGATCATTCCATCTTTATCTGTAATCACAATAGCGTTATCAGCCACTTCTAATGCAGTGCTTTGGAGAGCAAGTTGATCCTGAATAGTTTTTTGTTCGGTGATATCGGTTATGAACCCTTCTAAAGCAATTAGATCGTCATTCTCGGAAAAGATCCCCATTCCCTGTTCATATACCCATTTTTCAAAACCTTTTAATGTTTTGATTCTATACATTAATTGATATGGTTTACGTGACTCTACTGCGTTTTGAATAGAATGCCATACGCGCCCTTTATCTTCGGGATTAATCAAATCGCCATAAGAAATAACTCGGTTATCTATTAATTCTTCTGCTTTATAACCTGTGATTCTATGACATCCATCACTTATATATTCCATCCGATAAGTTGGATCATTAGCCGACCGATAAACTATTCCGGGTAAATTTCCAATCAATGTACTTAATTTTCTTTCACTTTCTATTAATGCAGTTTCAGTTCTTTTTTTCTCAAACGTTTTCCTTTTAAGATCCTCTTTAGCATTGCTTATATCTTTATCATAAAGATTTTTCTGCATTTCATACTTAAAGAAAACAAAAATCACTATAAAGGTAAGTGATAAGCTGGCAATCATTAAACCAAGTTGGATATAAGAGAAGATCGAAGCTTCGCTTTTTAATATGCTCTTTAATTGATTATCAATTCGCTCGGATATATCTGCCAAATTGGAATAAACATCGTCCCATTCTTTTTTAATTGAAGGACTTCTACCCCTTTCTTCACTTAATGAATTCGAGAGAGAACGAAATCGGACTAAAAGAGACTGTAATTCTTCGGTATCTTTTTTTATAGATTCAGTTCCCGAAATATTGAAAATCAAGTCGATTGAATTTTTTTCTTTTTTAAGTTTATCATTGTAAAAACTTACCAACTCGAGATGTTCCCAAGCTTGCTTGACGGATTCTTCATCCTTAGTTCCAATATTCTTTAGCAAAAGTATCTTCGATTGGGCGAGATTCATTTTCATTTCGATGCTGGCATCGAAAAGAGCAGAGTAATTATTATTTAAGCGTACTCCCATGAAGAGACTTACCGCAAAGGCAATTGCTAAAATTACTCCAAAAGAAAAAATTACCAGGTAAAATTTTCTGAATGGAGAATTTATTTTACTTAAATGACTCAAACTCAATACCTAGTTTATAGTATATTACTAAAATAACGTAAATTTCAATATTATTTACCGATTTTTTATTACATTATTACCACTACATAGCAAAAATCCCGCCAAACAATTTTAAACTGCACTTTTTTAAAGTAATTACTATGCAACTAGCAATGTTTTAGATGTAAAATTGACAAAATAATTATATATTTTGATACTTGAATTTGGTTAAAATGGAACGACAAAACTTCGATAGTGTTGTAAAATTC
Organism: Melioribacteraceae bacterium; assembly: GCA_023230485.1. Taxonomy (GTDB): domain Bacteria; phylum Bacteroidota; class Ignavibacteria; order Ignavibacteriales; family Melioribacteraceae; genus BRH-c32. The sequence continues at coordinate 69,556 of JALNXG010000006.1, read as the reverse complement.
TTCGTCTCGGTAATCGGTATTATTGTAATACTTGCCGTTTTAAAAGAATTGCAGGCGCTCTTCATTCCATTTGTAATTGCATACTTCCTATTTTTTATTTTTCATCCAGTTAATGTTTATTTTGAGAAGAAAAAAGTCCCTCAGGTAGTAACTATAATATTTGATGTGATTTTAATGGCATTAGTTATTTGGGGATTCTATCGCTTGGTGCTTAGTTCAGTGTATCAGATTAATCAAGAGCTCCCCCTATATATAGCGAAACTCAATCATATAATTAGCAATACGGCAATTTCTCTTGGTGTAAAAGACAAAGCATATACAGAATTTCAGATTGATCAACTTTTTTCTATGTTTGATGTTTCTGCCCTAGCTGAAAGTTTTCTTAATACCACACTTTCCTTTATTACTACAACAGGTTTAGTTCTCTTTTTCTTTATTTTTATAAGCAGTGGACATGATAAAATTTATGAAGCATTAAGAAATAGATTTGAAGAGAAAGAGCTTGAAAAGCAGGAAGAAAATCCTACTGAAGCATTTAATATAAAAGATACTTTTAATCATATTGTTCAGCAAGTTCAGAAATATATTTTAACCAAATTTTTAATTAGTCTGCTTACAGGTGTTATAATAGGATTCATATTATACTTATTTGATGTAAAGTTCTTTTTTATTTGGGCGTTACTTACAGTATTTCTTAATTTCATACCAAATTTCGGCTCAATCATAGCTGTACTTTTCCCTGCATTGATGTCCTTAATACAATTCGATTCATTCGGCTATACCTTACTAATACTCGGAATAATGATAACGATCCAAAATTTAATTGGAAATATCTTAGAGCCAAAAGTATTTGGCAGCAGCTTAGGAATTAATCCAATTGTAATATTAATATCATTAATTGTATGGGGATATATCTGGGGAATAGTAGGAATGTTTCTCTCAGTACCGCTTACCGCGATATTAAAAATAACTCTCACCGGTACAAAATCGCCCAATCTTCGCCTTATAAGCGACTTAATGAGTAATTAAAGCTCGTTTTTGCTCCAAAATCCAACTAATTAGTCGTCTTTTTTTTTATGCAAAAACTACTTTTTTTTATTATATTCATTTCATTAATAATTAATGAATAATAAATAAAATAAGTATAAGAAAAAGATGGTCCAAGCAAGGCAATTGCTATTCAACGGGAGACTGATTGAGTAGAGGAAAGTCCGAACTCCACAGAACAAGGTGCCGGGTAATACCCGGGAGCTAGGAAACTTAGGTTTCTTTTAGTTACGGAAAGTACCACAGAAAATACCGCCATAATTAGAGAGCTGTGATTGGATGCCGATGGTATCTGTTCATTGATAATCTATTGGTAAGGGTGAAAAGGCAGGGTAAGAGCCTACCGCTTTCTCGGTAACGGGAGAGGTCCCTTCGGGGAGTCCTTTTTAGGAAGGATCAAGGTAAACCACACACTGGAGCAAGGTCATGTAAGAAGAGCTTTTTTGCTTTTAGCAAAATACGAAGTGGTTCGCTTTGTTGTCTCTTTGGGTAGATCGCTTTGATCGTATTAGTAATAATACGGCTAGATAAATAATTGCCGCCTTCTTAACTGAGGGTAACAGAATTCGGCTTATTTGCTTGGACGTTCTTATTCTTTACTGCGGAAAATAGAAATGCAAAGAACCCGCTGGAGAATAAAAAATATTCCCGATGAAAAATCGGTATTGGCTTTAGCCGATAGTTTGAATATTTCCAATTCGCTCGCCGCTCTTTTAATACAAAGAGGGGTTACGAATTTCTTTGAAGCAAAAGCATATTTCCGTCCTTCATTGGATCTATTACACGATCCATATCTAATGGATGGAATGGCAATCGCCTCCGCCCGCGTTTTGAAAGCTCTAACCGATAATGAAAAAATCTGTGTATATGGTGATTATGATGTTGATGGCACTTGTTCTGCAGCATTAATGTACCTATTTCTAAAAGAACTTGGCGCTGATGTTTTTACTTATATACCCAATCGAATTACAGAAGGTTATGGAATATCAAAAATGAGCATTGATATAATTAAAGAAAAAAATACTTCTTTAATTATCTCGGTCGATTGTGGCATTACGGCTGTAGAAGAAATTGAATATGGAAATACCCTTGGTATCGATACAGTAGTATGCGATCACCATCAGGCAAAAGATCTACTGCCTCCTGCTTATGCAATATTAGACCCAATTAAACCGGGCTGTAATTACCCGTTTAAGCATCTTTCAGGTGCGGGAGTAGCGTTTAAATTAGCAAGAGCAGTCGGTGCACGTATTGGTAAGAAATCTCTTCCATTAAAGTATCTCGATCTTGTCGCCTTAGCAGGAGCGGCAGATATCGTTCCGCTTCTTGATGAGAATAGAACATTAGTGCGCGAAGGACTTGATTTAATTAATGCAAATCCACGCCCCGGAATTTTAGCTCTTTTAAGATCTGCTAAGATTGAACCGGGTAATTTATCAGCCGGTCAAATAGTTTTTACTATCGCACCGCGTATTAATGCAGTCGGAAGACTTGGCGATGCGAATAGAGCAGTAGAACTATTCACTACAACAGACCCTCAACGAGCTATCGAATTAGCATCTGTTCTTGAAGGTGAAAATAGCGCACGAAGAAAAATTGATGAAAAAACTTTCGGCGAAGCACTTAAATTAGTTGAAGACGAACACGATCTAGCCGCAGATCTCGGAATTGTACTTCATAATAACGATTGGCATCCGGGCGTTATTGGTATTGTAGCATCCCGATTAGTCGAAAGATATCACCGACCATCGGTAATGCTTACAACTATCGATGGAGTAGCAAAAGGATCGGCACGCAGTATTCCCGGATTCAATATCTATGAGGCACTTCAAGCGTGCGAACATCTTCTACTCCAATTCGGTGGGCATGAAGCCGCTGCCGGTCTCGCTGTCGAAATCGATAAGATAGATATTTTTAAAACAGAGTTTAATATTGCTTTGAAAAGGAATATGACTCAAAAGGATGTAATACCTGAAATTTCTATTGATGCTAAGCTTGTATTTTCCGAAATTACTCCTAAATTTTTTAGAATATTAAATCAATTTTCACCATTCGGCCCGGGCAATAGTAAACCCGTATTCCTTAGCGAAGGTGTTTCTCTAGTTTATCAACCTCGCATTGTGGGGACTAATCATCTTATTGCTTCTTTTAGGCAAAATGGTGGCGATAAGGTTTTTGATTCGATCGGTTTTAATCTCGGAGAATTTATTGAATTTATTGATAAAGACCGCGACTTACTTGATATTGTTTATACTTTGGAAACAATCAGCAAAGATGGAAAACATTTTCCTCAATTGAGATTGAAGGATATTCGGATACATGAGAATAATAGGAATTGATCCCGGAACAATTATTACAGGGTTTGGTGTCGTTGATTATAACGGCAACGAATTAAAGTATGTTGCTTCGGGTATAATTAATATTCCTGCTAAAGATGAAATGGCAAATCGATTGGAAGTCATCTATGATTCGATTGATGAAAAAATAAAATTATATAAACCAACTGAATTTTCTATTGAGACAGCATTTTTTAATAAGAACGTTCAATCGGCTCTAAAGATTGGATATGCAAGGGGTGTTTCGCTCCTTGCAGCCGTCCATAATAAACTCAATGTAAAAGAATATTCCCCGCGCGAAATAAAAAAATCAGTTACAGGTAAAGGTGCTGCAACAAAAGAGCAGGTTCAATTTATGGTTGCAAAAATTCTATCGCTTAAAACAGACAAAGTTAAATTCGATGAAACTGATGCCCTTGCCGTTGCTATCTGTTATTCGTTTAAGTCTCTTTCCGGTATAGTAAAATCAAAGAACTGGAAAGATTTTATAAAAGCTAATCCCGAGAGAGTAATTTTATGATTGGTTATATATCAGGAAAATTTTTATCCAAGAAACCGAATAAGGTTTTGGTGGACGTTAATGGAGTTGGATATTTAGTAAATATCTCATTGAATACTTTTGAGAAACTTGAAGGCAAAAACGAGGCATCGTTTTATACTTATTTAGTTGTACGTGAAGATGCGTTAGACCTCTATGGTTTTATTACTACCGCTGAAAAGGAAATGTTCGAGCTTTTGATTAGTGTTAATGGTATCGGTCCTAAGGTCGCTCTAAGTGTTCTTTCCGGTATTCAGCTTTCTGATTTAAGAGATGCAATCTCTTCAGGAAATATTGCACGCATAATTTCCACTCCCGGCATCGGAAGAAAAACCGCTGAGAGAATGATTATTGAACTACGTGATAAAATTAATGCTCTTTCTCATTCGAGTGAAATGGGTGAGGCGGGTGGTGTTCAATTAAAAACATTTACAGCACGCAACGATGCTGTTACTGCGTTAGTTAATCTTGGATATAATTCTAAAATTGCCGAGCGTGCTGTAAGAGATTGCCTGACTAAAAATCCTGATGCGAAAATTGAAGACTTAGTTAAAAATTCACTCGCGCTTCTAAATAGTTAGTATTATGTAAGGAATAATTTATATGAACATACAGATATTTGGCACGGTTAAGTGCTTCGATACAAAAAAAACAGAACGCTATTTTAAAGAAAGAAAAATCCCATATCATTTCAGGAATCTTGCAGAGAAGGGAATCTCTCCGGGTGAATTGGATAGCATCAAACGTATTTTTCCCGTTGAAGAATTGATAGATACCGAAGGGAAAAGATACCGTGAGCGCAATCTAAAATTTATGACTCACGATATCGAAACTGAATTGCTAAATGATCCGCTCCTATTCAAAACCCCGATTGTGCGTAACGGAAAAGATGTAACACTCGGCTACCAACCTGACATCTGGAAAATCTGGGCAGAGTAAAATCAGTTTCTTTCTTCACTCGATTGTTCTAACTTGCACTTTATTGCACTGGAGCGCACTCAATTGCATCCAAGTACTTTCTATTGCACCAATCTGCATTCCCTCGCACTTTTTTATCCTCTCCCCACATTCACACTAACTTCGTGCTCCTTTTTATCATTTGCGAGCTCAATGAAATTCCGATTCACATTCGCACCATCTTGATTGAGTGAAAGTACACCTTTATTACCATCTACCTGATTAATCGTAATAATATATCGTGTCTCATGATATCGATAATATATCTTATAACTATTCCAATCTTTAGGCAGACAAGGATTGATATATAGTTTATCAACTTCAAGATGTAATCCAAGTAATGATTCAATAATCAATCGATACATCCACCCGGCAGAGCCCGTGTACCAAGTCCAGCCGCCTCTTCCTGTATGAGGTGCTGTCGCATAAACATCCGCAGCTACTACATACGGCTCTACTTTATATGTGTCAATCGTATTAGGAGAACTTCCATGATTAATCGGATTAATAATATTAAATAGCTCCCATGCATTTCTGCTATCGCCTATTTGAGCAAAAGCCATTACAGACCAAATTGCCGCATGAGTATATTGCCCTCCATTTTCTCTTACTCCGGGCACGTACCCTTTTATATATCCCGGATCTAAATCGGATTTATCGAATGGCGGATCTAATAATTGAATCAATCCGCTATCTCTTTTCACTAAATTTTTATTTAGTGAATCGATTGCTTTAAGCGAACGCTCCTTTTCTCCAGCACCTGATAATACGGACCAGCTTTGCGAGATTGAATCAATCTTACATTCTTCATTGCTTTTTGAACCGAGCGGAGTACCGTCATCAAAATAGGCTCTTCTATACCACTCCCCATCCCAACCGTTCTTTTCAATATTCGCCTGCAATGTATTCATCTGATTTTCGCATAGCTCGATAAATTTAGTATCGTTTTTAATTGCTGCAATTTTTTTGAATTGGAATAATACTTCATAAAGGAAGAATGCAAGCCATACGCTTTCTCCTTTCCCTTCCATTCCGATTAAGTTCATTCCGTCATTCCAATCGCCGCCGCCAATAAGAGGAAGACCATGTTCACCGAAGTTCAATCCTCTTTGTATTGCTTTCTGGCAATGCTGATAAAGTGTACCTGTTATAGATGACACAACAGGCATCTCATAATACGAATCATCCTCAGCTCTTAATGGTCGTCCTTCAAGGAAGTTTCTATTTTCATCAAGAACTCCCGTATCACCGGTGCTTAGAACATATCGACTTACAGCCAATGGAAGCCATAAATAATCATCAGAGAAATGTGTCCTTACGCCGCGTCCCAAAGGTGGATGCCACCAATGCTGTACGTCTCCTTCAAGGAATTGATGACTTGAATTAATAAGCAATTGTTCTCTCGTGATTTCCGGTTTGGAATGAATGAGAGCCATCACATCCTGCAATTGATCTCTAAATCCGAATGCACCGCCCGATTGATAATAACCACTTCGTCCCCATATACGGCATGACAATGTTTGATAGAATAACCATCCATTTGCAAGTATATCCAATGATTTATCGGGAGTTTCCGTTTGAACTGCACCGAGTGCTTCTTTCCAATACTGCCATACTTTCTCTATCGTTTCTTGACCTTTATTAAATCCGCTATATCGATTTATTATTTCTTCAGCATGATTCCGATTATCACCTGCGCCGAGTTTAAAATTAATCTCATATTCTCTTCGGTTTTCAAATTCAAACGGTACATGAATTGCCGCGCATGGAACTAATCCTGCGCCTGCTTTTCCTGATAGATGCGCTAATTTCATAGCAGCCGGATTTTCCAATGTGCCATTGCGACCAATAAATTCGATACGATTACACGTAAACGAAATTCTATCATTATCAACTTGGAAAAATGATACCTTCTCCGGGAAATCATGATTATAAGAATTGCGTGCAAATATTGCTCCCATAGAAGTATCGATTTCACTTACTACATGCATCGAAGTCCTTGATGGAATATCTCCTAATACTAATTCAACAAATCCAAAGACAGATAATTTTCTTGCTCTGCCCGAATCGTTCCAGATTTTTAAGGAAGAGAATTTTATAGAATCATCAATTGCAACATAAACCCAAAGCTCGGTTCTTATTCCTGTTTCTGTATGTTCAAAAACAGTATAACCAAATCCATGACGCGTTACATATTTTCCTTCGCCTCGTTTTGGAAGTGGCGTTGGAGACCAATAGTAACCGGTCTCTTCATCACGAATATAAAATAGTTCGCCGCTCGTATCAGAAATCGGATCATTATTCCAAGGCGATAACCGGTATTCATGTGCATTCTCATACCACGTATATCCATTCCCGCTTTCGGTGGCAATCGTTCCGAATTTTGGATTTGCAATCACGTTCGACCAAGGCATCGGCGTGAATTTTTTATCAGTTGATACTATGATATACTCACGTCCATCGGGTGTAAATCCGCCATAACCATTAAAGAAAATTAATCCTTCGCCACGAAACTCTTCTACTTTTGTTTGTGATGGCGAATAGACTCTGTTATTCTTTAATTTTTCTACTGAATATTCTTTACTTTTAAGTTTATTTACCTGTGCTTCGAGAGTGCCGGCAGTATCGGATATGATTACCCGTGCTACAGTCTGAGTCAAAATCCTATCTTCATCTGAAATCTGATCGGTTAAGCGGACGAACACGCCACCCGGTTTATCAATCTTACCCGCTTCAGTATTTGCAGATACAAGACGCAAAATCTGTTCCTGAAGTTCCTGTCTATAACCTGCATGATCATCATTCCAAATAACAAGATCAACCACAAGACCTTTTATGTTCCAATATGAATGTGCTTTTAACATCGAGAGCACTAAATCTATATTTTTAATATCTTCAATTTTTACAAGTACAATCGGCAGATCGCCCGAAATAGCATAAGCCCAGAGAGCTGACTGTCCCTGACGATTACGTGCAATTATAGATGCATTAGCACGAAGAAATGGATTTGAATAAACTATTGAATTAGCAATTTTACTATATAATTGCGAATCCGCCGCCGTTGCATTTATCTGCCTTAATACAACCTGCGAGTGAGTCCAAGAAAGTTCAAATACACGATTAGATAAACGTCTATCTTGATAACGCTCTATCAAGCTCAACGCTTGAGCACGCGTTTCACCGATACCATAAATTATATCAATCGTTGCCGGTTTATCAGGTTTAAGTTTTATTTTATATCTCACCGAAGCAATAGGATCGAGAACAGAACCATCACTATTAGATAATTTTTCGTTGCCCGTTAATGCAATTGGATTTTGATGTGTATTTCCTCTCCCGATAAATTTTGCTCTATCGGTTTCAAAAGATACTTCTAAAATATCGGCTTTGCGTACTGCAATAGTATGCAGCATCCATTGGGTTTTTTCCTCGCTTGAGCGGGGTCTTCGGTTTGCTAATATTGCCTGTTTCTCTTCGATTATTTCCGTCTGCACGAATAAATTTCCGAATGCTGGATGAGCTGTATCAGCACTTTGAGGATTAATAACAATCTCTGCATAACTTGTAATTTCAATTTCCCTAGCTACTTTTTCTCTATTTGTAAGATGTATCCTTCTTATCTCAATATCATCTTCCGGCGAAATTACAATTTGTGTTTCCGTTTCATAATTAAAGTCTCTTCTCTTAAATTCTGCATGACCTTCAGAGAAAATCGCCTCATAATTTTTTGATACCTTTAATGTTGGCTGATAAGTATTGGACCAAAATTCATTAGTTGCCACATCGCGCAGATAACAAAATGCACCCCAATTATCAGTTGTAATATCTTCACGCCAGCGAGTAAGGGCAAGATTTTTCCACCTGCTATATCCACCTCCGGCACTTGTTACCATTATATGATATCTTCCATTAGAAAGAAGCTGGGTTTCAGGAATTTCTATATTTGGATTAGTAATTATTCTAATCGGAGTTTCTGAAACGAGCGCATTACCTTGAGGATTAGAAAATACTGTAGAACTAATACTAGAGAATGCTGTATGTGGAATCTTTTCCTGAAGTAATAATAGAGCTGCGTCAAATGCCGGATCAGAAACGAATCTTTTCTGCATTGGCGAATCTAATAAAAGATAGGTTAATGAAAGGAGCGTCATTCCTTCATGGTGCACCATAAATGATTTAACTATTTCACTTGATTTTCCTCTAGGAAGACGAGCAGGTGTATAATCCACAGCTTCATAAAAACCATATTTACCAATCATACCTTGATCGGCGAGTGTTTGAAGATTCTTGCAAGATTCTTCCGGTTCTACCATTAATCCGAGTGCGGAAGCATAAGGAGCAATTACTAAGTCTTCAGATAATCCACGTTTAAGTCCGATTCCCGGTACACCGAAAGCTCTATACTGATAATTTAGATTTACATCAGAAGCATTGAATCCAGATTCCGAAATACCCCACGGGACACCTCTTTGTTTACCGTAATTTATCTGCCGCTTCACTACCGATTTATAAGTCTGATCTAATAATGTGTTTTCATAATTCGGCATAATCAATAATGGCATAAGGTATTCAAACATCGACCCGCTCCACGAAAGGAGAAGCGATTTGCCTCCGGAAGCCATTATAAGCCGTCCTAATGCAAACCAGCTTTCCTGTGGCAAGTATCCATAGGCAATTGCAATATAACTTGTTAACCGCGATTCGGAAGCCAATAGATCGTAATAACTTGCGTCTTTTTTATTCTTCTCAACGTTATAACCGATCGAAAGTAGATGTCTCGAAGGATTATATAAGAAATCATATTCAATCTTCGATAAATTATATGCCTCTTTGCCTAGAGACTTTATTTTCTCTATTCTTTCATTTGCCTTTTGGCTCGACTGAATTATTAATTGAGCTAATTCATTTAATTTCTTCTCTCTTTCAGTACTAATATCATATTTTAATTCTCCTTCGAGAATCGGAAGAAATTCATTTTGTAAATTCGCTAATTCCTTTAATGAAGGAATTGTTTCTTTAAATGGAAATGAATCGCTTATATCTGAGAATTCGGTAACTGTTACCCAAGGTGTTAAATCTTTTATTTGATCAATAATTGAATAAGTTTGATTGTGAAGAGATAAGAGCCACCCTTTTGAATCACCCTCTTGTATATCAATCAAATCCATTTTATTTAATAATTGATAAATCTCATTAATATTTTCCCAAAATATTTTTAGTGAATTAGAAGGATTTCTTTTCATTGATTCAAAAAACAATTGCAATTCTTTTATTGGGAAGATATCTGCTTTATCCATTCCTTCGATTGCTAAATTAAAAGTATCATCTAATCCGCAGAATAATTTTTGATCTACAAATTTTTCTTTGGGAAGAGATAAAAGTCCCTGCCTAAGAGTAAGTACTAATCCGGATAAATTGCCACTATCGACCGAAGAGACATACAATGGTTGCAATGGCAATAAAGTAAATGTATCATACCAATTATAAAAGTGTCCTCGGAAGCGTTCTAATTTTTGCATCGTACTGAATGTATTAGAAACACGATTCATTAAATCACTTGATGTGATATAACCAAAATCATATGCAGATAAATTTGCTATTAATGCCATACCGATATTTGTTGGGGAAGTTCTATGTGCAATTATAGCATGAGGAGTTTCTTGGAAATTATCCGGCGGAAGCCAATTTTCCGTTTCATTTACAAATGTATCAAAGTATGCCCAAGTCCTGCGTGTAACTAATCGTAAAAATTGTTTTTCTGCTTCGCTTAGCTCTGCTCGCTTTGATTTTAATGGAAGACTAATCCACCAATTAACTATTGGCGAGAAAGCCCAAACAAATAATATAGGAATAGCTACAAGAGGAATCGTAATATTATAAAAATAAAATGCAGTAACCACAATAATCACAAATAGTGGTGATAATAAATTATTTCTGAATGTTTCAGAAAGATTAAGTCTTTGATTTCTTCCAAAGACATTCGATGGAGTCCATTCTAATAATCGTGTTTTAGAAATAGTCATTCGCCAAAAAACTCTTAAGATAGCATCTAAAGCAAATGCTGCCTCAAAAGGAAGATTGATGAATGTAAATAATATCTGATATAGGTGCGTCTTGCCATTATTTACAAATGCAATAAGATGCTGTCGCATTAATATTTCATTCTGTTTTTCGAATAAATCAACTATCATTATAAATATTGCAGGAATAAACATTACTCCTATAACTGCTAAAGTCCAAAACAATGGATTAGGAGTGAAGAACCATGCGAATATCATCATGAAAACATAAGCAGGTGTAACTAAACTTCTTCTAAGATTATCAAATATTTTCCAACGTGAAAGCATTGATAATGGGTTTTTCTTTAGCTTACCGCTTTTATCCGGCACTAGTGGAAGAATCCATTGCCAAATCTGCCAATCGCCTCTTATCCAGCGATGCCTTCTATTTACATCAATATTATAACAGCATGGATATTCTTCAAGTAATTGAACGTCACTTAAAAGACCGGCTCGAACGTGGCATCCCTCTATAAGATCATGACTAAGAATTTTGTTTTCAGGAAAACGATCTTTAACCATTTTTTGAAACATATCTATATCATAGATTGCTTTACCAATATAAGAACCTTCTCCGAAAATATCCTGATAGACATCTGAAACGGTTTTTGTATATGGATCAATACCTGCATTGCCGCCGAATAGCTTTGCATAGAGCGAACTTAATGTGCCGGGCAGACTTATCTCTACTGCGGGTTGTAATATCGTATATCCGTCAGTGATACAATCGCTTGATTCATCATATTTCGCTTGATTGAGAGGATGGGCGATGGTGGCAATCAATTGATATGCCGTATCAAGTGGTAAATCGGTATCAGCATCTAAGGTAATGATATATTTTGCTGATTCTAAAATTTGTGTATTAGCAATTACAAGCGAAAAACAATCTCTCGCTCCACCTCTTAAATATGAATTTAGGTCTTCTAGTTTTCCTCTTTTGCGTTCGTAACCCATCCAAAGTTTTTCAGTAGGATTCCATTTCCTAGGGCGGTGGAATAACGAAAATATATCCGGTCGTAAATCTTTATATTTTTCATTTAATTCATCTATCTTCCCCTTTGTATAAGAAAGAAGCATTTCATCTTCAGGGAGATGCTCTTCAGATGAATCCTTATAATCGGTCAAAAGTGTAAAGTATAAATTCTCTCTTCTATTCGCTAAGAATCTAATTTCTAAAGATTCTACTAAATCTTTTATTCCCTCTTTACTCGTAATCATAGATGGAACTACAACGAGCGTCCTGCTTTTTTTAGGAATCTTTTTAGAATAATCCATTCGAGGTAATGAAGTTGGCCTAACTATCAATGTCGATAACCAATTAACCAAAGCAACAGATAATTGACTAAGTGCCAATGTAGATAATATTCCGAGTATGATAAGATGATAATTTTCCATACCCTCACGATAACCTTTATGTATGAGAGCGGCAGCGCTAAGTGCAGTCAATAAAAATATTGAACCAACGAAAAGCGAAAGTGGAATTTTATTCCCTATTCTCTTAGCATAATTTCTTAATGTAATTTTTTTATTTACTTCATCTTCTAATAGATAACGCCCTTTATCAATTAAGTAATATCCCACGTGAGAAGTTCTATGACCGCCTCCTTCGCGTGCATCTTCTTTACAAGCTAATAACACTACTTTATCTGCAATTTGTTCTTCTGTCAATTTACTTTTCTTACCAATTTTTTCTATTATATGTCGGTAATTATCACGTGTAGCAAAATCCATTTTATGATATACTCGCATTGGATCTTTTTGAAGAATACTCTCCACTATACTTTGATCTTCTACAAAGTCGCTCCAATTTGTAGAGTTTAAGAATCGAAGACTTCCGATACTATTACTAATAGAGACTTGATCGGCAGCTTGGTTTTTATTTCCTTGACGAATTAATTGAACAACGCTAGTACCTTTTTCACCGAGAAGCTGTTCTACCCAACTTATTGGTGAAATAATAGATGGACTTAAACTTTGAAGACGACGGGCAAACTCTGATACGAATGCAGGAGTCAATGGCGGTTCAGAGCGAACCATATCTGCAATCGTTAAAATTAAATTCTTAGGATCATTTTTTAGAACTTCTATAAGTTGATCAGCCCAGACTGCTGCTAGGTTTCTTTCTATCCTTCCTTTTGCAATATGCTCTGATACACGGCGGAGATTTTCGATCAATGCCAGACGAAGCATGATTGGTATCGCCCATAGCTCGCCTAATTTTAATGGTGTTACCGATTGATAAGCTTTAACGAATCGAATAAGATTTTCTAAATCTACTCTTCCATCACCATGCGAAATGATTTCTTCGGCAATATCATAAACTCGTGGAAGATCTTTCGAATTACCGTTTAATAAACTCGGTAATTCCCTACTATAACCTTTAGGGAAATGTTTTTTGCCTATTCGAATCTGGTCTTCGATTAAATAATAATTATCTAAAAGCCATTCACCGGCGGGCGTTATTAAGTGATTTTCTTTTACAGTCTCATTTAAAAAATTATGTACTTCAGATAAAAACTCTTCATTTTTATCGAGTCGATTTAATAAAATTCTATTATAAGTCCTTTCAGAGGCGAGAACGTGGGATTTGGCAATAATTCTACCATGTTTTTCCATCTGATCAGCATTGAATAATTCAGCGCGTAACGGTGAGTTACCTTTAGTGGCAAATGAATCTGCGCGGAATTTATTCATTTGTGATTTTAAATGAGATATCGTGTCTCCTAATTTGGGACTAAACGCCGGCATAACCCTCCGTGAAGCTAATTTGAAAATAAGGTATAGTATATAAAACTAGTGATAGATAGCACTTTTTAAGGCCAGTTTCAAGCGCATAAACCATTTAAATTGCTTAGTAAAAATTACTACATGGTTTTTTAGAAGGCGGGGGTGAGGATTCCTTTTTCTTTGAATTTTTCGACTAAGTTATCATACCCTTTAAATTGTATAGCATCCCATCCCATCTTGCGAGCACCTTCGGCATATTCGGCAATGTCGTCTATAAAGATATGTTCTTCGGCAGGTAAATTGGTATATTCCATTACCGCTTGATATATTTTTTCTTCCGGTTTTACTGCACCGGCTTCGTGCGATAAAATGAGTTTATCAAAATTCTCTAAAAATTTATAATGTCCCCATCCATATTCCCTATGTATTTCATTGGTATTAGAAAGGAGTACAAGTTTATATTTCTTTTTTAATTCCGGCAGAAGTGTAGTTACTTTTCTATCCTCTTTGAAAACAGAGGAATATGCGATACAAAATTCTTCATCACTTAATTTTTCACCTGTCCATCTATGTATAGCATCCAAAAATTCCCTGCGTGATACTTCGCCTCTTTCAAAACTTCTATGGACATCATAATATTCATTATATAATTCTTCAAATTTTTTCCCAAGTCCCTCTTCAATAAAATCGAGTTTCGCTAATAGAAGTGAATAATTAAATGGTATTAATACATTGCCAAGATCGAAAACAATTACAGAATAGTTTTTCATATCTACTCATTTAGTGATAATTATCAGTTCAGCAAAATTAATTATTTCTCGCCGCAACTACTAATTATACATACACAAAAAACATTAATGATATCCTCACTGCTAACTTTAGGGCGCAACACGGGACACTTAATATAGCAACTCATTTTCGGTAGGGTTAAAGCGCATTATTTCCATAAACTTATTTTTGTAGGCAATCTATAATAAAAAACTGCTCCATATAAATGAAGCAGCTTAATTTTTAATTTTATTATAAAACAAATATTTTATTCAGTAGCTAAGCCGAGAGATTTTTTCTTTAATAATCCTGATACCTTACCAAATAATTTCGGAATACGTTCTCTATATTCTTCCACCTTTGTATAAACGACTGGCACAACAATAAGTGTTAGGAATAATGAACTCGTCAATCCACCTATAAGCACCCAAGCCAAACCGGTCTTCCATTCCGAACCGGAACTTGTAGATAGAGCAATCGGCATCATTCCAAAAATCATCGTAAGAGTAGTCATAAAGATTGGTCTTACTCTCATACGAGCTGCATCGATTAATGAATCCTTAACCGATTCTCCCAGTCCTCTCATATAATTAGTTCTATCGACAAGCAAGATTGCATTTTTGCCCACAAGTCCCACAAGCATAATCATACCAAGAATTGTAAATACGTTCAGTGATTTCATTGTTAAAGCTAATGCAAGCAAACCACCCACAATTGCAAGTGGAATCGAGAACAAGACCACAAACGGATAAACGAATGAATCATATAAACCCACCATTACAAGATAGGAGAATAAAACGGCAGCCATCATCGCAATACCTAAATCCCCAAAAGCTTCTTTCTGGTTTTTTACATCGCCGCCAAAAGAATATGTGGTTTCATTAGGCAATCTCACGTTCTTCATCTTCTCTGTAAACTCTGTAGAAATAGTTCCGGTTGGTCTTCCGATTACCTGCGAGAAAACCGTTACAGCTGCATTTCTATTTTGCCTTTGAAGATTCGATGGTCCGGTAGTTCTCGAAATATCTGCAAATTGTTTTAAATATATTTGCTGACCTTTTTTATTTGTAAATGATAAACTACCAAGGTCTTCGGTAGAAGATCTATTAAATTCATCTAACTGAATACGTAAACTATATTCAGTATTGCCTTCTCGGAATTTAGATTCATCATCTCCCGTAAGTGCAACACGAAGAGCACCACCTACTTCTGCAAGCGAAAGTCCGAATGCATTTAATTTCTGTCGGTCGATATCAATCTTTGTTTCCGGTTTTCCCTGCTCGGAAGATAAACGAACGTCAGTCGTACCCGGTACTTTTGTTAATTCTTTTTCTATTTTAGCAGCTGCTTCATAAACGCTATCGACATTAGTACCATTGACTAATAATTGAATAGGTGTTTGATTCGCAACGCCGAAAATACCGATAGGATTATAGCGAGCTTCCACTCCGGGAATCCTCATCGCTTTTTCTTTTATCTCTTGACCGATTTCGTCAGTGCTTTTTTCTCTCTCATTTTTTGGAACGAGTGTTACGTTAATCTCAGATGAATTATTAGAAGCAAATCCTATAAGTCCTTCACTCGAAGCACCGGCATTTACAAACACTCTTTCCACTCCCGGAGTTTTTAAAATCATATTCTCTACTTCTTGAGAGATTCTATTTGTTTCTTCAATCTTAGTGCCCGGAGGCAGTTTTACCGTGACTGCAAATTCACCTCTATCAGCAACTGCCATAAATTCACCACCGATAAATCCAAGTGGAACTAATGCTACCGATGCGAAGAAAATTACAACTGTACCAATAAATACTTTCCCTTTATTTTTAAAGCTCCAGTTAAGAAGTGTAATATAAAATTCAGTGAAAGTTTTGAATTTTGCTTCAAACCAAATTGCGAATTTTCCCAATAAAGTTCTATTAGTTAAGCGTTCCACTTTTGCAAATCTCGAAGCGAGCATTGGAGTTATCGTAAAAGAAACAAATAAACTAAGTAGTGTCGAGACCACAACTACAATAGAAAATTGACGCATAATATTACCGATAATACCGCTCGTTAATGAGAGTGGAAAAAATACTGATACATCCACAAGTGTAATAGCGAGAGCCGCAAAACCGATTTCGTTTCTTCCTCTTAATGCGGCAGTCCGCTTCTCTTCACCTTTTTCGAGATGATGATAAATGTTTTCCAATACCACAATCGAATCATCCACGAGAATACCTACCACTAACGATAGTGCAAGAAGCGTCATTAAATTAAGTGTAAAATCCAAAGCCCACATCACCATGAATGTTGTAATAAGTGATGAAGGAATAGCAACCAACACTATCACTGAGTTTCTTATACTATGCAAGAAAAGAAGCATAACCAAAGCCACAAGAAAAACTGCTATCAAAAGATCTGTCTTAACAGCATTTGCTGCATCAACTGTAAATATTGATCCATCTTGTGATATTGTATATTTAAATCCATAATCCGCGAATGTGGCTTCAAGTTCCGCTAATTTTAATTTTACTAATTTACTTACGTCCACAGCGTTCGCATCGGTCTGCTTAAGTACATTTATCGCAATTGTACTTTTTCCATCTATACGTGAAATGTTTGTAACATCCTTTGTTCCATCTTCTACTTCAGCTACATCAGAAAGTTTAATCTCCCCGCCTGTTTTAGAAGTCCCGATTGCAAGATTTCTTACTTGCTCCAAACTTGAAAATTTACCTGCTATCCTAACTATATATTGTTCATCAGAATCTTTTATCTTTCCAGTCGGGAAATCAAGATTGGAATTTTTGATCGTCTGAGTTACCTGCATAATCGATAAGCCATAAGCTTTCAATTTTTCCATATCAAGATTTACTTTTATCTCTCTTTCGTTTCCACCGATTAAAGCAATCTGTCCAACTCCCGCTACCTTAGAAAGCTCCGGTTTTACTTTATCTTTTACAAATTGAAATAATTCCTTATCAGATAAACTACCCGATACACCTAGACGAATTACAGGAATCTCATCCAATGCAATTTTAGAAACTACCGGTGACTTTACACCATCCGGTAAAGATGAAAATATCTCATTCACTTTTCTTTGAGCATCTTGTAAGGATAAATCTACTTTTGCTGATTGAAGTAATTCAATCGTTACAAAAGAAACACCTTCCATAGATGTGCTTTTTATTTCGCTTACTTTATCCAACCCCGATACCGCATCTTCGAGCGGTTTCGATACTCCGGTTTCCACTTCGTTCGGGGAGGCACCCGGATAAATCGTTGTAATTGTAATTACTGCCGGACTAAACTTAGGAAGTAATTCATACTTCAGTTTCTGAAAACTGAATAAGCCCAAGATTATAAACGCCGCAAATATTACAATTATAAGCGATGGTCTTTTTATTGATAATTCGGTTAATGTCATTTTTCTTATCCTTAATTAACTATCTTTACTTTTACGTTGTCTTCGAGATTTGTCTGTCCACTTACTACCACTTTCTCACCGGATTGTAAACCATCTAATACTTCCACTCTTACTCCTGCTTCTTCACCTAAAACTAATTTTCTTAATTTAGCAATATCATTTTCTACTACATAAACTTCCGGTTCTTTTACGCTTCCGAGTAGTGCCTCTCTTGGTATTGTTAACGAACCCTCCTTTGTTGAAGTAGAGAAACTCACTTTAGCAAACATACCTGCTTTTAATTTCTGCGCACCGTTATTATATACTGCTACTTCGATAGGATATGTATGCACTTCATCTGCTTTAGAACTGATTGTTTCTATTCTTCCTTCGAAAACGGTACCCGGGAAAACGTCTGTTGTTACTTCTACTTTATTGCCTGTTTTAATTTTGAATACATCCTGCTCGGCTACATTTACCTTCACTTTTACTTTCGATATATCCACTACATTTCCGATTACCATTCCGGGATTAACCATCGTTCCGATATCTACATTACGAGCAGTAACATATCCTGAAATCGGTGTTGTAATCTTGGTATCACTCAATTGTTTTCTAGCTACTATATATTGTGATTCTGCATTCGCTAATTGTAATTTAATATTATCCATCTGTGCATCCGTAGCAGAACCTTGTTTTAGAAGTACTGTATATCTTTCAAAATCTTTTTTCGATTTTTCGAAATTAGCTTCGGCACTCATAAAGGCGGCTTTTTTTAATTCATCATCTACTTGTATTAAAATAGAGCCCACTTGTTTGTAATCGCCTACTTTAGTATTCACGGCAACTACTTTACCTTGAGTTTCAGATACGATATTCACGTCCTTATCTGCATTGACTGTACCGATAAGTGAAATATCTTCACTAAGTGAATTACTTGAAACTGGTTGGACAGACACATAGAAAACATCTGTTACTTTAGGTGCTGCTTTTGCCTGCATCTTCGATTTGTTATAAAATAGTACTGCTACAATTACTATAACTATCAAAACAGGAATTGCATATAACTTTGCTTTTTTCATTTTTATTCCCTTTTTATAATCTTTTTATTCTTTACCCAATGCTTTCTTTAGACGAGCTTTTGATAGTTCAAAATCGACTAAAGAATTTGTATAATTTATTTTTGCCGAGAGAAGCGAAACTTCTGCATCGATTGCATCCGTACTAAGAGCAGTACCACCCTTAAAACGTTCCGAAGTAACTCTCATATTTTCTTCTGCCTGCTTAACTGTTAATTCCGATAGTTCTATTCTTCTCTTCAATTGATTAACCAATAAATAATATTGATTGACTTCTAAAGAGACACCATCTTTGATAATTCCAAGAGCATCAACACCTTGTGCTAATTGAGCTTTTGCTTGTTCGGTTTGATGAGAGGTGGTAAGCCAATCCCAAATATTCATACTTAAATTCACACCCACATCCCAAGTAGAATTAAACTTATCTTCAGCAGGGACAATTCTTTGATTCGGACGGCTGTAATATAAATTACCTGAAAAACTGATTTGCGGATACCATCCGGCTCGTGCGGCTGTTACTCCATATTCAGCGGCTTTTACTCTTAACTTAGCCGCCTTTACTTCCGGTCTTTCGTCTATCGCCGAATTAACTAATGTATTTAATTCACCAAACTCCGCTTCGCTTCTTTTTACTTCTGATGCAATTTCAATTTCAGTAGTAAGCGGAATGCTTAAAATATTATTAAGTCCAATCATTGCTAATCTTACATTATTTCCCGCATCCAACTGTTTCAATTGCGCATCGGATAATTGCACTTCCAATTTCAATTTATCATTCGTAGTTAATAGACCTGCATTTAATAAATTCGTTGCATCATTTACGTGTGCCTTAATCATACTTAGATTTTCATCAATTACCTTTTTCATCTGCTCTGCTTTGAAAAGATTCCAATAGGCATTCTGAATATTATAGATTAAGTCCGATTGATCTTTTTGGAAATCTTCTTTTGTTGCTTCATAATTCTTACTTGCTATCTTAGCCCCGCTTAGTAATCTAAAGCCTGCAAATAAAGGTTGTGCAACCGTCAATTGTGTTGTATAATTATCCAATATAGAAGGGGAAACAACAAAATTTCCAAATGGAGTATTAATTTCAAATGGATCGACTTCGCTAAGTCTTCTATATCCTGCATTGAACTTTACCGATGGAAGCAAACCTGCGATTACTTCTTTTTTGCGTGCTTCCGCCGCCACGACCTTCATAGAAGAAGCATCCAACGTTTTACTGTTTTTCAACCCCGTCTGAATTGCATCTTCAACGGTCATCTTAATTCGTTCTTGTGCGTTTCCGATTGATGATAAAGCAATCATCAATCCGATTATCAAAAATGATTTTTTCATTATCTGACTTATTCCTTATTTATTTTAATTTCTATTTGTCTGTGATTCTAATTTCTCTTTTAATATAGAGAACACTTTTTCAAATTCATTTGTTTTATCGAAAAAATAATCTGCGCCGATTGAACAGCATTTGGAATTGATTCCGACTATCGGATAATTTGTAAGAATGATAACCGAAGTATCATACTTTTTCTCTTTGATTAATTTCAGTATATCAATTCCATTTCCATCAGGGAGTTGTATATCGAGGATTAAATAATCGGGAATCTCTTTACTGATTTTTTGTAAGCCATCGCTTAATAATTCAGCTTCCCATAAAATTGTTATTTCCGGGTATTGATCTATTTTTTCTTTTATTCGGTCTTTAATTATTATGGAATCTTCCACTATTGCAACAGTCATAAAATTCTACATTATCTCTTATTTTAGATAACTAAACATAATAATTGATGAAAAGTTCAACAATAAGTGAAATGCGGAAAGATTTGTGGGATATTTGGAAAGTGCGTGTAGTCTATTGATTACAAAAGGGAGGGGAACAAATAATATTGTTAATAATGACACAAAAATTAATATCCCTCTTCGGATGGAATTTGCTATTCTAAAATTTTGTGCTTCATTGCGTAGTGAGAGAGTTCAACATCATTCTTGAGTTTTAACTTCTCTAATAATCTATCGCGGTAAGTGCGCACGGTCTTTACACTTATAAAAAGCTCTTCTGCCACTTCATCGGCATCTTTGCCAGAGGCAATCATACGGAGTACTTGAAATTCTCTGTTAGATAAAATATTTATTGGTGATTCCGTTCTCGATTCAAATCCTGAAATGAGAAATTCCGCAAGTGCGGGACTGATATATTTTCCGCCTGAACAGATTTTACGAATTGCATTTACTAATTCCTTCGGAGCAGTCTCTTTATTCATATAGCCGGACGCACCAAGCTTGAAAGTCCTAAGTCCAACTTGATCCTCAGGATACATACTCAAAATCAAAACCGGCAATTCAGGTCTTGCCTCTTTAATCTCTTTTAATACGTCAAGTCCATCTTTGCCCGGCATACCTATATCAAGAACTACAATATCCCACTCTTCATCTTTAACTTTTTGAATAACTTCCATTCCATTAAGTGCTTCTCCTTCGACTTCGAGTTCATCAGCTTTGGAGATTATCTGTTTCAAACCCTCCCTTACTATCGGATGGTCGTCTGCTATTAATATTTTTATTTTTTTAGTCATATTTATTTACCGGGATTGAAACGTTGATAGTAGTACCTCTGTCCGGTTCACTTGTAATCAATAAAGTTCCTTTAAATATTTCCGCTCTTTCTTTCATCCCCAGCAGACCGAATGAATTTTTCTTTTCAAAATCTTCCTTTTTTATCCCTCTGCCGTTATCTTTTATTTCGAGTTGATAAAAATCATTTTCGAGACCGAATGTAATTGTAACCAATGAAGCACCTGAATGCTTTGCAGCATTTGTGAGCGATTCCTGCAATATCCGAAAAATTAAAGTGGTTACTTCAAAAGGTAAATCGATGCTATCGACTGTAATAAAATATTCGCACGAGATACCCATTCGGCTATTAAATTCTTCCGCCTGCCATTCGATTGCGGCAAGGAGACCGAGACTATCGAGTACTGCAGGTCTTAATTCGCTTGAAATCCTTCTCACTGATTTTACGGTTGTTTCTAAAAGTCCCGCAGCGGAATCAATCTTCGTCAAAAGTTTTTTCTTATCCGAATCTTCTTCTATCATTTCCCTTAGGAAAGTAATATCCATAGTCAATCCGGTAAGATATTGCCCGAGTTCATCATGGATTTCGCGGGCTACTCGTTTTCGTTCTGCTTCACGAGCATTCTCAAGATGTATTGCGAGATTTTTTAGTTGCTCACGATTTCGTAATGAAATAATTCCATAAGCTAAGTCATTCGCTAATTGTTCTAATAAGTTTTTTTCTTCTTTATCGAATGCATCAGGATTAGAAGAGATAATTCCAACTATACCAAATACTTCATCTTTATTTTTTAAGGGTAGAGCAATAATTGCGGCGTATCCTCTTTGTAGCACATTTTGTTTCCAATCATAATTCTTTATATCATTTTTAATATCTTGAAATACTGCGGTTGCGCCGGTGCGGACTGCAATTCCGGCAGGACCCATACCAAATTCGTTTTCTCCGTAAGAAATTGTTACGTTAGTAAGATATCCATCTTCTGCGCCCTCCCACATAATTGGCAGGATTGTTTTCTCTTCATCCTTGACTACATAACCGATCCAAGCCATTCGATAGCCCCCTTCGGTAACCATAAGCCGGCATAGATCTCTAAGGAGAGATGCTTCATCGGCGGCTCTAACTAAGGAGTGATTAACTGCGGTGATTGTTCTTAATGCTCTATTTAGCTTCCGAAGTTCTTCTTGAACCGGATTTTCGTTTTTATTCTCATTCATAAAACGAAAAATACAAAAAATAATCGAACATAAATTTAGTAAAAAGAGCTGCCCTTTTATAGGCAGCTTTTTTATTATTTCTATGGTCATTTGATACTATTTTATTAAAGTCATCTTTTTTACCTGAACAAAATCATTACTTATTAACCGATAAAAATAAATTCCTGAAGATAGAAAGTTTCCATTACTGTCTTTGCCTGTCCAAGCAATCGAATGATTCCCTGTGTCTTGATAACTATCTTGTAGAATATTTACTATCTCTCCAAGTGAATTATAAATCTCTAAACGAACATTTCCACCTTTGGGGATACTATAATTTATTGTTGTCGTTGGATTAAATGGGTTCGGATAATTATTCTCTAAATTATATCCCTGTGGCATTTTATTCTCTTCGATATTTATTTCTATAAGAGATTTATTCAGACTAAGAGTTTCTTCTGATTGAAAATCATTTATGTAAAACGAGCCCTCTCCTTTCATCTTACATACTACTCTTAATATATAGTTCCCTTCCTCAATATTATTGAGATTAAGTTTAAATCTAGTTCTATCATCTGTAATTTTGCTTAACTCATATTTTGAGCCATTAAATTCTTTCACAATCTTTTTATTACTTACGTTCATTAATTCTATTGAATAAGATATATCGTTTTCTTTAACTTGACTTAATTCACTCTTATCGAATGCATAGAATGAATTATTGAACTCTATTTCACTTTTCTTACTTAGTGAGAACGATTCAGTAACAAAAATCTCATTCATCATTTCACTGTTTTCTATTATTAGTGAATCGATATAACTCTTAAATTTTATATTCTCTCCATCGATTTTTACATCTCCGAGATAGTAAGCATAACTTTTATTATTCTGCTCAACAATTGCCATTCTTCCGTAGTTATTAGCTTTATCATCTGTTTTTTGAAGAGTTAAGAAATTATAATTGACAAACTTGAGAGGATATATACTTGATGTCAGAGTTTTATGAACTATAGCCTTCATGTCAAGAAATCCATCTCCATTTCCTATCTGCATCTCATTTCCATTGCCTTCAGGAAGCGTTTTTATTGTAGTATAAGTTCCATTTTCTAATTTTACAAACTTATTGGCATTATATATATCGCACCATGCTATTATGCTCCCTTCGCCATTGTCCCGCCTTGAATTATTATTTTGATTTCTTACTGAATTTAGTCCAAATGAATTAAATCCCGACCATGTACTACCTGTCTTTCTTCTTATTACCGCAGCGGGTATTGATGAAGAATACCCTAACCAACTTACTACCGGGTTTTCTGCCTGTACTGATATTGAAGGTGATAGATTATTTGTAAATCCCGAACCCGATGATACAACGGTACTTTCAAATATATATTCGTAATCAACTCCTGCGGTCAGTTTTTCATATCTTATCTCTGTACCATTTTGGAATGCAAGAAACATTCTTTGAGCGTTATATACAAGCGAGGGGTTTGTACTCGATGTAGTCGAATAACTTATTACGAAATCACTCCCTACGGTTCCTTGTGTACATGTTCCGGTAGAACATTTTACATTTATTCCTCTTAATTGTGATGTGGAAGTGGGTTTGAATACTATCAATGCCCCTTCACTGCTATATGCTGCTATTACAGGTCTTGTATCATAATCATAACTCGATAAAGAATAAACATTTGTTATCCAGCTTTTTTGTCCATTACTGAACTGAGCTGCTTTTATTCTTGGTCCGTCATTACATTGATATGCAATAAAGATAGCATTTGAATTGTGGGTTATTGATGCATTTTTTGTATTTGCGCTTGCGATATCCACTAACTGTTCGGGCTGCCATGTAACTCCGTTATCCGTACTATATGTGTACCAGACTTTATCAAGTGATTCATAAACTATATGAAGCTTTCCATCGTCTGTTCTTACTACTTTCCTTTGACTATTAGTTGAAAATCCTGAACTGTAGTTTGATATCATATTCCCTTTATATTTTGCATTAAGATTTGTTGTACCCGTTATTGTGATGTCAAGTGGAGTTGAGGGATTAAAATCCCCGTCATACCAATTATAATTTATACCGCTTGCTGAAAATGTCGATTTAGCTTTAACTGCGTATTTTTGATGTGTTGATCCATAAACGCTTTCATCTAAACCAGTGAATGCTTCATTCTTTATAAATCCATTCCCGGAGGCAGAATATAGATTAAATTGGTTATCGGTAGTTGGGTCTTTGAAATATATTTCTCCTTCGGTTATGTTACTTTTCTCTGGAATTAAGTTCTTAACTGTTAGGGGATAGACTGATCTAAATCTTCTTTCAACTTCTTTAGTGCGTAAATCGAAAATTGTATTTATATAATTTGAAGAATTATAAATATTTTGATTTTCTTCTGGAGTTATATAACTATATACCCACTTAAAAGAATAATTTCTTTGGCTATTATAATTTATTTCGGTTGTTAAATGCTCGACTTGATTTACATCAAAAAACCTTAAATAAGCCAAAGAATCAGATGCCACAGTTATATTATTTGCTTTTAATTGCCCGAATCCAAAAGTTTGATTCTCTATCCTATTTTTCATTACTACCGGGATTGTAAAATTAGTTTGTGTTGCATACGTATTCCCCCAAAGTTCCCATATTGTATATTCCGCATTATTAGTAATTTCATCTACTATTAATTCATTGCCCACACCGTAATATATTTTTTGTGAATCATGATTTATGAGTATATTTAAATCATGAGAAGGATATTTTACATTGTGCCCTCCCCAATCCTCGTCTCTAAAATCAATTATAAAACTTACAGTTTTCATACCAAATGTTACTTCTATTTCCATTAGACCCCAAGGCATAGTAGGACTACTAGGAGTAGTATTATCTGGTGCTTCAAATCCATAATTATCAGATAATGTATATTCATGTGGGAAAAGCGAACTATCTCCTAATATTGGTTTCGATAAAATAGAATTATAAAACCAGAAATATGATGTGGTATTTAATCTCACAGTAAAGTTTCTGTGGGTCGAACCCTCCATAATTTTAAAAAGAACTTCACCTGATGCCCCTAATACATTATGATTTACCAATAATACTCCTAATAACAATAGTATTCTAAAATGTTTCATTTTTAGTTTCTCCTAATTTTGGTTAAGAAAGCTTTGTTATTATGAAAACCTACTGTTACACAAATATTGCCATCTGTATGTGCTCCTCCATAATTTGATAATGAATTAAATTGCCCAATAAATCCTTTATAATTTTTCCCATTATAATGTATTAACGTTCCCTGTAAACCATCTAAACTCTCTCCGATATAATAAATATCATTGTTTTTTATCATTGCTATTTGTGATATTCCAACATTTAATTTGGTACCTCTAAAATCCCTCTGTATTACAGCTTTTTTTGTTTCCAAATCATAATACCATGCTTTTGTGCTCCTCATATCCAAATCTCCTAAGTAGAGTTTGTCTTCATAATACTTCATCTGAATTGATCTCAATGCTTGTTCATCTTTACTTCCATCATAAATAACATTTGCACCTCCTTCGCTTAATTCTACTATTATAAATCCATCTTCACTATTTCTTGCTAAGGCATAAGCAATTCCGGTTTCTTTATTCCCTGTAATACTGAAGAAAAGCCATTTTCTATCATATTCTATTTTTTTCCATTCTTTACCGTCAAAATGAACTATCGTACCCCACCAGCCTACTCCCCATATATTCTTGTTGCTCGATCCCCATATCTTTTCCACACCCTCTCGTGATGGTAATCCTAATGCCCCTAAGTCATATTCTATAATTTTTCCTTTTTCATATTTAGCTATTGCTCCGCAGGCAAAATATATGTTACTCGAATCTGCTGCCCATATTCCTGATAATCCACTGCTGGTTATATATGGCAGTTGTGGAAACCATTTCTTTCCATCCCATCTCATTATATTTGTATAATTGCCATCTAAATCTAAATCTCCGACAGCCCATATATTATTTTCATCAAACACCCATACATCTTCAAAAAGACTTGATGCATATCCGTTTCCGAACTCTACTGTCTCAAAGCTAAAGTTTTGACTTGTTGTGTCTGGAGGAGACACTTTCTTTTCTTCGGGTTCCGTTGGACTGCATGAATATTGTGAGATTAGCAAAAGAAGTAATAAGGATATTATAATTTTCATTGTTTACCTAATAATAAAATGTATTATAAATTATGATAAAAGAAGGGAAGTTTCTGAACTTGTATCTAATTAATTCCATAAACAAATACTCCATTGCAATGAAACAATCATTAGAATTTCTTAAAACCAAAAAAGTTAAATTTGTTCGTGGGTCAATAATACTTTTAGGTCTTAATAAAATCAAGACCCTATTTTTGGCATTGCTTTAATGCTATAAGAAATGTTATGTTGTAACAATAATTATTTTTTTTAATCATCAGCAATTCTACACAATCAAATTACTGATCTTAAAATTATTTTTATCGTGCAGCAAATGTCATGGATATTAAGTAGGTTGTGTATGCAATATAGAATAATAATAGTCCCGCTCCTTCTATTCTATTTATGCGTCCATGCTTCGTTTTAAATCCGTAGCCAATTACAAAAAGGAACAGGGTTAATCCTGCCATAATTACTATATCTCTTGAAAGCGTTTCGGGTGTAACGTTAATCGGAGTTATTGCTCCGGCAATTCCAACCACTGCCAATGTATTAAATAGATTTGAACCGAGAATATTTCCGAGAGCTATTTCATGCTCGCCTTTCCGTACTGCAATAATCGAAGATGCGAGTTCGGGTAAAGAGGTACCGACCGCCACTATGGTTAATCCTATTATCATATCACTTACTCCGAAAATTGTAGCAAGCTCTACCGCCCCCCACACCAAAATTCGAGAACTGACAATCAACAAAATCAATCCAACGACTAACCAAAAAACTGATTTCTTAATAGGCATCGAATGGGTTACCGTTTCTTCTTCGATTTCCTTAGCTAAAGGATCCTGTTTCTCCTTTATTCTTTGACGAATAGTCCAATACATTAATCCGCCAAAAACTATTAACAAAATAATCGCATCGAGAAAAGAAATCTCTAAATCATAAATTAAGAATATAGATAGAGCCGTAACACCGGCAAGTATAGGGAGTTCTATTCGTAAAATATTTGAGTGAATAACTATGGGACTAATTAAAGCCGTTATACCTAGAATCAATCCGATATTTGCAATATTGGATCCATAAGCATTACCGATTGCGATTCCCGGATTTCCTTGTAATGAAGCCAATGCTGAGACTACCATTTCGGGAGCGGAAGTACCGAATCCCACGACTACCATTCCGATTAATAATGGCGGCATTCCAAAATACCGAGCAGTGGATGCCGAACCCTCTACAAACTTATCCGCACTCCATACAAGTAATATCACCCCACAAATTATTGCTATTATCGCTAATGTCATTTATCCCTTTCGCTAATATTAAAACAACACCGCCTCTATTTAAGAGGCGATGAATAAAAATCTATAACTATTATTATAATGTTTTTTTACTTCACTTCAAATAATGAATCTGAAAGACCTGTATTAATCTCAATAGAATCAACTGTAAGCTCAATATCCTGCGGTCCTACGCTCTGATGCATTTTGAATGGGAATTTAATTCCTTCAACTTCTTTATAATCACCAAAATCAGAAGTCTGAGTAAATGTTCCTTGCGGAGATTCAACAGTAGAAGTACTACGAACTAAGAAACCGCTTTCTACATCATAATATTGAGTAGCTTTGCTGCCAGATGGATAATTAAGAGTTACTTTATAAGCATCTTTTCCATTAATTTTTTCCATTCCTGTAAGTTCCGGTTTTACACCAAGAGCTGCATAATCAAGATGTCCATGAATGGCTGCCTGAACTTTCATCTCTTCTAAAGCAGAACCGGTAACTTCCTGCTCTTGACCCATTGCAGATACTTTCCCTTTTTCGCCATCAAAAACTGTCTTCTGTTGGAATACTCCGGCATCAAGATTCTGATATAATTTATTGGGTACTTTTTGAGAGATTGTAATCGTCAAATTCATTCCCTGAACCGATGCACTTAATTTCATTGTCTTATCATTTATCTTTAATAAGTTTTCTTTGCCGCCTACTGCTTCTGTATATTTATCCAATACAGATTTTACGGTTACGCCGGCAGGAAGATTTTGCGCCGCTGGATCAACTTCATTACCATAGATATCATAGTAATTAACTTTATTATTAATCGTAAAATTCGTTAATGTTTTTGCCACTTCACTTGCATTTCCTACTACAAGAATATATGCGTTATTTGGTTTTACATATTTCTTAGCAACTTCCTGAACATCATCCACTGTTACTTCACTTAGACGAGTGAGGTAATTTTTATAGTAATCTTTATCCAATCCATATCTATCGATATTGATAGCAAAATTAGCAATAGTCTGTGGGCTTTCTAATGAACGAGCGAATCCGCCTGTCATATAGTTTTTTGTAGATTGCAATTCTTCATCAGTTATTTTCTCACTTCTCATTTTTCTCATTTCATTGAGAATTTCGGTGATAGCACTATCCGTAACTGCATTACGAACGGTTGTAGAAACTGAAAATCTTCCTGCATATTTATCAGCATCGATAGACGATCCGGCACCATAAGTATAACCATGAACTTCTCTAAGATTATTATTTATTTTGGATTGGAATCCACCGCCTAATATTGTATTCATTACATTCGCTTTTATAACATCGGGCGTACCAACTTTTAAATCAATCGGATATGTAATATTTAAAACTGATTGAACTGAAGCCGGTCTATCAACCATTGCTACTTTTGCTAATAATGGCTGCGATGGAGCAGCGAATGTGTTTTTAGCTACTTCACCTTTTTTCCATTTACCAAAATACTTTTCTACTAATTTTTTTGCTTCACCCTTATTAATATCACCTACAATTGCTAAATAAGAGATATTTGGTTTGAAGTAAGTAGAGTAATATCCTTTTAGATCATCAAGCGAAATATTTTCAACAGTTGTCTCAGTAGTAAGTTCACCATAAGGATGATCTTTTCCAAAAGTTAAAACTGTTGATACATTTGAGGCAATAGCACTTGGATCATCTTTCTGTGAAGCTAATCCCGATAATGTCTGTTTCTTGATCTTATCTAATTCTTCTTGTTTGAATTGAGGATTCAATACCACATCACTCATAATATCGAGCAATTTATTTGTGTGCTTTTTTAATGAAGATCCAAAAACTCCGGTCGAAGATGTGGATAAGGCAGCTCCAATAAAATCAATCTCTTGATCAATTTTATCTTTAGTGCGTGTCTTCGTACCCGTTCTTAATAGCTGACCCGCCATATCAATATATCCGGCTTTATCTTTTTCATTTACCGGGTCTCTATCGATAATTAAATTAAAAGATACTTTCGGAAGCTTATGATTTTCAACTACGAATACTTTCAATCCGTTTGCAAGTGTAAATGAATCATAATTGCCAAGATTTATTACAGGTGCAGTTCCGGCTTGCGGAATTTTGCTTCGATCAAGCTGACCATAATTCATCGAGACAAAAGCAAATAATACTAATAGAATTAAAACTTTATTTTTCATTTCGTTCTCTCCGTTATTTTTTTTCAGCTGATTTAGGTAAATAATATAGCACTACTCTATTTTCAGGTGAAAGATATTTTTTAGCTGCATCTCTAATATCCTCCTTTGTAACCTTCATATAGCGGTCAATCTCTGTATTTATCAAATTAGCATCTCCGAAATAAACATAATAATCTGCTAATGAATTTGCTATACCGATCATTGTGCTGTTTGAGTTAACGAAATCACTTTCGATCTGATTGCGGAGTTTCTGAAATTCCTGTTCGTCAATTGTTTTCTCTTTTACTTTAGTAAGTTCTGTTTCAATAACGGCTTCTAAATCTTCAGGTGTTACACCCATATTTGTAATACCATAAACTACAAATAAGCCCGGATCTTCCATAGCGTAATTCATCGAGCTTAAGAAAACCGCTTTCTGCTGTTTATCAACAATCTCTTTATAAAGACGAGAACTCTGTCCCTTTGATAAAAGTGAGCTAAGCATCTCTATTGCATAATAATCTTTTGTTCCCTGTGCCGGTATTCTATATGCTTCTAATACTAATGGCAACTGAATATTATCATAAACTACATCTCTTACTTCACCTCCCAAAGGTGGTTCTACTACATCAACTTTCTTTATATCTTCTATTCCTCTTGGAATATCACCATAATATTTTGCTACTAATTCTTTTGCTTTTGCTAAATCAATATCACCTGCAATTGAGATTGTTACATTCTGTGGCACATAAAATTTGTTGTAGAAAGCCATAAATTCACCGAGCGTTGCTTGATCTATATATTGAGCCGATCCGATTGGCATCCATCTATATGGATGAACTTTATACGCCCTTTTGAATGTCTGCTCGAATATCGATCCATAAGGTTGATTATCATATCTCTGGCTTCTTTCTTCTTTTACTACTTTCCTTTGAGTTTCAACACCAATGCTATCGATCTTTAAGTGAGCTAATCTTTCTGATTCCATCCAAAGACCTAATTCTAACTGATTTGATGGAAGTACTTGATAATAAAATGTTTTGTCGAAAGAAGTACTTGCATTATTAGTACCTCCTGCATTCTGCGAAAGTTTATCATAATCTCCGCGTTCCATATACTTTGAACCTTCGAACATCAGATGTTCGAAAAAGTGAGCAAAACCTGTTCTTGTTGGGTCTTCATTCTTTGAGCCTACATGAAAAGTCATCGTGATCGCCACTATTGGCGTGCTATTATCCTGATGAAGAATAACGTGGATTCCATTATCCATATCGTATTGCGTAAATTCAATTTTACGTGTTTGACCATATAAAACTGAACCAGCAATAAATAGAACCAAAAATAATTTTAGCTTCATTACTTAATCCCGG
The DNA here is from genome assembly GCA_023230485.1 of Melioribacteraceae bacterium. Classification (GTDB taxonomy): domain Bacteria; phylum Bacteroidota; class Ignavibacteria; order Ignavibacteriales; family Melioribacteraceae; genus BRH-c32. The sequence goes on along the minus strand of JALNXG010000006.1, from coordinate 37,911 downwards.
TTTGTTAGTGTGTGTTTTGTTTTTTGTTATAACTAAATTTAGACGGTCGACAACTATAATTAGTTCCGATTTATAAAGTAAAATTATAAAATAATGCGATACAATAAAAACTCATAGACGTTTTCCATTATCTCCTTTTCTAAGAATATAAAAATGGAGCGAATTTTATTATATTGCTTAATTATTTTTAAAAGGATATAGAATGTCTGAATATATACCAATTACAGTAGCGAGAGGCGATGGAATCGGTCCTGAAATTATGGACGCCACATTAAAAATCTTAGAAGCAGCCGGTGCTAAGCTCGAAATCGAAGAAATTGAGATTGGTGAGAAGGTTTATCTAAGCGGAATCGATACCGGTCTATCATCGAACGCTTTTTCATCTTTACAGCATACAAAAGTATTCTTAAAAGCACCTATTACAACTCCACGCGGTGGGGGATACAAAAGTCTGAATGTAACTACTCGTAAAGCATTCGGTCTCTATGCAAATGTAAGACCTTGTAAATCATACCGACCATTTATACGCTCTAAGCATCCCGATATGGACGTTGTAATTATTAGAGAGAACGAAGAAGACGTTTACGCCGGAATTGAACATCGACAGACTTCACAAGTATATCAATGTTTGAAATTATTCAGCCGTGCCGGCACCGAAAAAATTATCCGCTATGCTTTTGAATATGCGCGGGAATATGGAAGAAAAAAAGTCTCTCTCTTCGTTAAAGATAATATTATGAAGATTACCGATGGTCTATATCATCAGGTATTCAAAGAGATTGCTCCTGAATATCCCGAAATTGAAAATGATACCTGGATTGTGGATATCGGTGCGGCTCGCCTCGCAGATACTCCCGAAAGATTTGACGTAATCGTAATGAGCAATTTATATGGCGATATTCTTTCCGATGTAGCAGCTCAGATTTCAGGTTCAATTGGTTTGGCGGGTTCCTCTAATATCGGCGAACATCTTTCAATGTTTGAAGCTATTCATGGTTCTGCACCCGATATCGCAGGGAAAAATCTTGCTAATCCCTCCGGACTATTACTTTCAGCCGTAATGATGCTTGTTCATATCGGTCAGATAGCTCCCGCAGAAGCAATTCATAATGCATGGTTCAGAACAATTGAAAATGGTATTCATACCGGTGATATATTTGAACAAGGTATTTCAAGTGTAAGAGTTGGGACAGCAGAATTTGCCGAAGCAGTAATTTCCAATCTTGGAAAAACCCCACACGAATTAAGAGCGGCTCATTACTATGCACCTAATCCATTGGATTTAATTCATGCATCACATGAAGTTCCTGAAATAAAAAAATTAGTAGGAGTAGATGTATTTATCGATTGGATTGGTGCACCCCATGATATTGGCAATCAATTGGATAATGTTTTTAATGATTCACTTAAACTAAAACTTATTACTAATCGCGGTATTAAAGTATATCCGGATGGAATCAAAGAAACATTCTGTACAGACCATTGGAGATGTCGTTATAAAGATGGGAACTGGAACGAAATTGATCAGAAAAGCATACTTGACTTAATGAGCAAAATTAACGAAGCGGGATTTGAAATAATTAAAACAGAAAATCTATATACCTTTAATGATGAACTTGGTTTTTCTGAAGCACATTAATAGAACGTAAATTAGAACAAGATTTTCATCAAAATATAATTTTAGCCGCGTATATTATGCCAATATGCAAGCGGAAGTTATCAAAAGCAGAAGCAATTAAATTGAGACGAATCGGAATGATTGGGAGGACATAAAAATATTAATTCTAAAATATCCCAAAATTTTTACCCTGATATTTTCGTGTCGATGTTATTGTAAAATTATATATTATGCTTTATGATATCTTATTACTTCGGAGATGCCTATATAGATGAAAGTTTACCGATTAATTGTATTAATATTTCTTTTCGCCTTTTCGGTAATGAATGCCAAGAATGCGGATAAGCCCTCAATTTCGTATGAGATTCAGCCGTATTACGACCTGAAATTATTTCGCTTATCCATTACTCTCGAATTTAAAGGTGATAGCTCCGGTGAAACAAAAATTATTATCCCCAATGAATATGGGGGTCAAAAACAATATGACGGAATTAAAAACTTACGCTCTTCATCTTCTAATACTTACATCTTAGATACAAATACAAAAAACGAAAAAATCATTCGATACACTCCCAATACTTTTGTAAAACTCGAATATCAAGTGGAAGAAATTCGTAACGATGATATAGAGCTTGGCAATCACTATCAAACTGTAATTAGAAAAGGAACAATCCACTTTCTTGGTGAAACATTTTTCATACTTCCTGATTGGGGAGACGAGAAAGAATTTTCATTTAGAATAACTTGGAAAAACATTCCATCAAATTGGTCGCTAGCCAATAGCTTCGGGGTAAATCAAAAGACTCAAGAATTTAAAACTCAACTTTGGAAATTACGCTATTCAATTTTCGCAGGCGGCGATTTTCGTATTACGAAAAAAATGAGCGGTAGTAATTCTATATTTGTCGCAATTAAAGGAAAATATAAATTTTCTGATAATCAATTTTTAGATTTTACTGAGACCGTAATAAGAAATGAACGAACATTCTGGAATGATTTCAATTACCCCTTTTTCTTAGTAACTCTACTTCCGATAAGTGGAAGTGGTGATCAAGCCGGCACAGGAAGATTTAATTCGTTTGCTTTATTTATTGATCAATCGCGTGATATCGATTTTAGATTAAAAAAAGTTTTAGCTCACGAAACATTTCATAATTGGGTCGGCGCAAGTATGCCCACTTCACCACCTGAACAATTAGTCTATTGGTTCTTAGAAGGGTTCACTGATTATTATGCCCGGTTGATTTTATTACGCTCTAAATTAATTTCATTCGATGAATATCTTAGTGATGTAAATAATGTATTGGAAAAGTACGCTAAAAATCCATACCGTTACGAAAAGAACGAACGTTTAGTTAAAGATTTTTGGTCTGATAGCGATCTTCAAAGAATCCCTTACTATCGAGGTGATCTTTTCGCTCATAATTTAAATGCAGCAATTGTCAAATATTCAGGTGGGAAAAAAAATCTTGATGATTTTATGCGCGACTTACTTAATAGATGCAAAACTCAAAATATGACTATATCCAACGGTACTTTAAGCGCATTAATAAGATACTTTGCAGGTGAGAATATACTTTCTGAAATAATGCGTACTCTTAATTCGGGCTATTCATTTAAAATGAATCCAGATGCTCTCGGTCCTTGTGTTGAATTAACTTTTGATATTTCGCGGCAATTTTGGCTTCTAGGACAAAAATATGAAATCTATTCTTATCAATTACGCGAAGGCACTTCCGATAAAAAATGCCTCGATTGGTTCAATGTAAAATAAATCTCTAAGACTGCCATCATTCCTATTGCAATCACTAAAATAAAATGATTCATCTCTATAAAAAATAAATTATAGATTGCTACCGAAACAATTACATAAAACAAAAAGTAAAATAAAAAAATAATTGAAAAACGAATTTTCATCGGAATGAAAACCAACAATAATAGAATGGCTATCATTGCAAATGTTACGTTAACTGTTTGCCCGTAATTTATATAACTATCATTAATTAAATTATCCAAGAATTGCGCGTGAAGACCTAGTCCGGGAATAACTCCTTCCGGCGTTTTGGCAGGTTTTGATTTCGATGAATCTGTAACACCAATTATTACATGTTTACCTTTTAATATGGATAGATGCTCTTCACTTTCCTTGGTCATATTCAAGAATTCAACAAAAGAATACTTCTTGTACTCTTTCCATTTTGAATAAAAATTTATTTTAATGAGATCATCATTAATCGATTTACCTGCAAGACGCACGGCAAAAGGTACCTCAACAAAATTGCCCCTTATAACCTTCACAGGTACAAATATTCCGTTCGTCTCTATATAATTTACATGTCCCGTAAGAACAGAACTATCTTTATGTTTAGGTGATGGTAATTGAAATGAATTGTAGCCGTATTTATCTTCTATAATAACAGAGGCAAGAACGGTGTGTTTCGATTTTTTTATAGCATCAATCAATTCGGAATCAAAAGCAGTTCGCGTTGAATCAATATCAGAAAGAAATATTTCTAAGCCAATACTTTTGACATTGAGCGCAGTAAGTCTATTAATTAAAAGTGCATAATATTTTCTTGAAATAGGATAACCACCTAATTCACCAAAATCTTTTTTATCAATTGTAATTAGCACGATATTGCTGTCTGCGCCTCGGAATGAAAAGTAATTGCTAATCATATCTTGAGAGATAGAATTGAAATGCGCCGAATAATTATTCAGCGCATAACTAACAACTAAAGCAAAAAGTATAATACCAATACGGAGGAATTTTTTCCTGTTCGTATTAATATATTTCTTTGATTCTTCGGATTGCGTTTTCACTTATTCCGAAAATTTATTTTAATTTTTCCAAAATATAAACAAGAATTTTATCAGTAGAAATTCTTATCTGCTCCATTGTATCACGATTACGAATAGTAACGGTTTGGTCTTCCATTGTCTGAGTATCGACTGTAATGCAGAATGGTGTTCCTGCTTCGTCCATTCTTCTATAACGTCTTCCGATCGCACCTTTATCATCATAAAATACTTTTACGAAGGGTCTCAGCTCGGATTCGATTTGACGTGCAACTTCCGGCATACCATCTTTATTTACCAATGGAAGAATTGCTGCTTTTATAGGTGCTAACTTAGGGTGAAATCGAAGAACACTTCTTACTTCACCATTTACTTCTTCTTCGTAATATGCATCAACAAAGAACGCCATGAATGAACGGCTTGCCCCGGCTGAAGTCTCAATAATAAAAGGAATATATTTTTCTTTTGCAGCTTCATCAAAGTATTTCTGCGATTTGCCAGAGAACTGTTCGTGTCTGCTTAAATCAAAATCAGTTCTATTATGAATACCTTCAATCTCGCCCCAGCCGAATGGGAATTGATATTCGATATCGGTTGCTTCTTTAGCATAATGGGCAAGTTTATCTGCCGGATGATCGTGGAAGCGAAGTTTTTCAGGTGTCATTCCGAGATTCTTAAACCAATTGATTCTTATCTCTTTCCATTTATCGTAATGATCTTGATCAGTTCCCGGTTTTACAAAATATTGCTGTTCCATCTGTTCAAATTCGCGTGTACGGAATAAGAAGTTTTTAGTATTGATTTCATTTCTGAATGCTTTGCCAATTTGAGCAATTCCAAATGGAATTTTTTGGCGGCTTGAATTAACCACGTTCAAAAAATTCACAAAAATACCCTGCGCTGTTTCGGGACGCAAGAATACTGTATTTTCGGTGCTTTCTACCGGACCAACAAATGTTTTGAACATTAAATTAAATTTGCGCGGATTCGTGAACGTGCCTTTATTACCGCATTGAGGACAACCGAGAAGAGTAACTAATTTTTCTGATATTTCGTTATCTTCAAGAAGCTGTGTGAATTTATCTTCTAATGAATCACTACCCAAATCAACGTTCAATTCTTTTAATGCTTTCTCTTTATTTTTATCGCTAATAAGTTCTGTTAAAGTATCTACTCTAAAACGCGCTTTACACTGTTTACAATCGATCATCGGATCTGTAAAATTTTCTACGTGTCCGGATGCTTCCCATACTTTCGGGTGCATTAATATTGATGCATCTAATCCTTCAATATCTTCGCGGTAGGTCATTGATTTCCACCATTCCGATTTCACGTTATTAAGAAGTTCCACACCAAGCGGACCGTAATCCCAACATCCATTTAATCCACCATATATCTCACTTGATTGAAATACGAATCCTCTTCTTTTTGCAAGGGAAACAATTTTCTCTATAATCTCATTTTGTTTATTCTGTGCGATAACAAACCTCTCGTTTTTTTATTGCCAAATATAACTATTTTGACCATTTTTTAAGTCAATTCTCTTAGCTTTTCTAAGAATTTTATTTGTATATCAATATCATTCATTGCATTTTCGCTCGATGGAGAACTTTCTCCAATCACTTTCAGCAATTCTTCCACTGCTCGGAATAGTCCTATCTCGGGCAAATATTTATCTCTTAAGTAATGAATAAATTTTAATGTCTTGAATCCATCAAACCAAAATTTCTTTTGCTTATTTATCTGAATAGGCGAGTTAGAATTTTTTGTAATTTTTTCCCAAGCATTCTTAAAATCATTTTCCACAAGAAATGAATATAAACCAATATGAATATCATTAGCTCTATCTAAATAATCTTCCGCAGTAAGAATATTTCCATTATGAAAAAGATTAATCCATTTCCGCAGAATCTCGAAACTAATCGGATCATATAATTGATATTCATTATGAGTGCCGGATAAATATCGATTAATTCTCTGCCCTGTTCCGAAAGGAACGCGCCATGATTTTCTTCCTGCGGGATAAATCTTTGTCCCTTGTATCCGGTCAATCGAAGTAATCTTAGCAAGTTTCTCCATAAAATAAAAATCTTCAGCAGCTTTCTTTTTATTCATGCCGCCTATTTTGATATAGCTTTCAAAATCACAAACCATAGTAGAACCAATAGTTTGAAAAGAATATGGCGAACCGGCATATTGAAGTCCAAGAACATAATAGCGAAGGAAAATCTCATAACTAATTACTGCTTTTCTTTCAGTTTCATCTTCGGAAAGAGGATGTTCATAATCTACATATCCTGCGCCCGATTTTGCTTTTTGAAAATGTTCTACTACTTCTGTTAAATAATTTTTGTCAAAATAGCAATCTGCATCTGTACAAAGTATTAATTTTTTTTCTTTAGTGTTATAGTCAAATAATTTCAAAGCGAGGTCCATACCAATTTTGCGAGCTAATCCAACTCCCGCTTCTTTCTCGGGCATCTCATTACCTTTGGTTGCCGCATCAATAAAATTAAAATTATATTTGACCTTAGCAGTGCGCAAGTATTCTAATGTTTTACGGTTTGCTTCTTTTATCTCATTTGAAGAAGTGCAACTATTATTAATTACAAAAACAAAACAGGTCGAATCAAAATATTTTTCATCTAATTCATCAATGTATCTGGTCAGATGTATAATATTTTCATATTCATCAATTGCAGGAATTACAACAACATTATTAAAAATATGTTTATTTCCCTTGGCAAAATCCCATTCAGTAACGGAATGTTTTTTTAAGTAATTGCTAACCAATTTATTCATAATCAACAATCCACTTGTTTAATTCATATATCAATAACCCACTTGAAAGAAGTTTTAGAAAGTGCAATTCTTGTTTGATTGATTCATTTATAAAAATTAATTTAAGTGGAATTTTCACAGTCCAAAATTCTCCTTAACTAATTTTTCCGCTTCGTTAAAATCCGCACCTTCGATCCAATGAATGATAATACCCTCTTTTTCCATCTTTCTAAACCACGTCATCTGCTTTTTAGCAAATTCACATATAGCACTATAAAGTTTCTGCTGCATATCGTTATAGTTTAACTCGCCAGATAAATAAAGAGCAAGATACTTATACTCCAAACCGAAGAAATGAAGCTTCTTATAAGTAATTCCATCGGCAATCAATTTCTTGGCTTCATCAATCATTCCATTTTCAAGCCGTTCTTTCAATCTTGCTTTAATATTTTCTTTTATCTTACTTCGCTCTACTCTTACACCAATCACGAAAGAATTTATATTAACCGGAGACTTGAATTCATTGTCATTGCTTTCAGCAATTAAAATCGCTTTAATTATTCTTTTTTTATCCGTTAAATCAGTAGTATTATGAAGTGAGACATTTTGAGATTTCAGAATATCTATTAAGTCATTTAATTCCATTTGAGAAAGTTCTTCAAATCGTTCACCTGAAAAATTTACTTCTTGCATAGAATAATTTTTCAAAATGGAATGGATAAACAGACCCGTACCGCCTGCTAGAATCGGTAATTTATTACGCCCCTTTATATCTAAAAAAGATTCATAAAACATTTTGCGAAATTGAAACATCGAAAATTCATCTTTTGGAGAAATTATGTCTATTAAATGATAAGGAATTTTGAAATCGCCCACAGAATAATCTATAATATCCTTTCCCGTCCCTATATCCATTCCAATATATACTTGTCTAGAATCGGCGGAAAGGATTTCGCCATTGAATCGATTTGCTATTTGGGCAGATAAACGAGTTTTACCTGCCGCCGTAGGTCCTAAAATTGTAAGTAAGTTGTAATCCATTTTTCTTTATCAAAGTGCTAAAACTATCGGAAGTGTTATAACGAATGTAGAGCCTTCTCCAATTTTACTAAAAACTTCCAATTTTCCATTATGAGCTTCCACCACTTTTCTTGTTATCGAAAGTCCTAGTCCAGTTCCTTCTTTCTTCCCAAAAGAAGAAAAAGGATCAAATATTTTTTCTAGTAAGTTATCATCAATTCCAATTCCATTATCTTTGAAAAATATTTTTATTGTCTTTCCTTCTTTTTTTGTAGATATCTCAACTATGCCACCCTCCGGCATTGCATCGCATGCATTTTTAATAATGTGCATATAACATTGATAAAATTCTTTCATATCTAATTTTATCGTTACATCTTTATCAAATTCATTTATTATGCGGCATCCCTTACCCTTTACGTACATCTCTATTCTTCCGAAATAATCGGTGAGAGTATTGTTTAGACTAAGATTAATTGTCCTTAAAATCGTTGTTCCATCCGAATAACTTGATGTTGTTGTAACGATATCGGCAACTTGATTTAATTGCTCCAAAATCATATCAATAAGTTTAGTTACTTCATCGGGTAATTCTTTATTCTTAAGATGTTCGGTATATCTTTTACTTACAAGTATCGGTTTTTTAATATCTTGAATAAGAAAATTAGTCATCTTGCCGAGCGATTGAATGCGCTCTGCTTGAAGAAGTTTCTCTACCATCTCCGCGTTCTGAATTGCGATTGCAGATTGAATTGAAATAGCTTCCAAAAATTCTTCATCTAACTTTGTAAATGAACCGGTCTTCGAATTAATTAATTGAAGAACGCCAATAATTTTCTTTTCTCTATTTTTTATTGGAAAACAGATCATGTTTTTAGTTTTGTATCCGCTTTCTATATCATACTCAGGATTAAATCTTTTATCCGATTGAACATCTTTAATATTGAGCGTTACACCCGTAAGAGCAACATGTCCTGCGAGCCCTTCGCCTATTTTAAGCCGAATTTCTTTAGTCTCGCTTCCTATTGCTATTTTAGACCAAATTTCATTTTTGGATTTATCAACAATATAGAGCGTTCCGCGATCACAATTAGTTAAATCAATCCCTACATCGACTATACTTTGTAAGACATCATCAATTTTTACTTGTGAATTTACAAGTTCCGAAGCTGAAATAATTTTCTTTAACTGATTGCTATCCAAACTATTTGTAGGTGCACCAGGTGAAGAGATGGTAAATAATGATGAATCCGGTTTCGTGTAATTGGATGGTACGGTCTCTTCTTCTTTATCTAGATCAGTTTTATTTTGACCATTTAATTGTAATGACGATTTCGGTGTATCTGAAGAATCGTAACTCTGCATTGAGTTTGGTGCGGATCTAAAATCTGTCTCCGATGAAAGATTCTGTTCTGCATAAGACTTTCTTGGACCCTTATTTACTGGAAGTTCCGGTTTAGGAATCTTCGGAATTTCTTCCTCCGGAATTTCTATTTCTGGTTCTTTCGGATTTGGAATATCCTCTTCCGGAATCTCGCTCTCAGGCTCTTTGGGATTCGGTAATTCTTCAGGAATTTCTATCTCCGGTTCTTTCGGATTTGGAATATCTTCGGGTATATCTTCATTTGGAATTTCAGGTTCAGGTAACTGTAAATCGGGTTCCGCAGTATCCTGACCTTGTTTAACTTGTTCTCTATCATCAAAATTAAAATCGGTGAAATCCATTTCTGATGTGGTCTTAATCTTTTTTCCGGAATTGTCCGTCTCATTTAATAAATCAAATAACGCATTATTTAATTCATCTTCATTTTGATCATTAATTTTTATACCAATTTCTTCATTAGTCTCTTCAGCAAAGTTCAATCCTTTAAATATCTCCTCGTTCTCTAAATCAGACATACTAATTTCTTTGGGATTTGGTTTTTCGCTTTGGTAAGGTTCATCCTCCAGAAGTTTGAATAGTTCTTCATCTAAGAATGACTCATAATCCTCTTTTGTATTTTTTTTGTTAATGTTCGATTCATTACTTATATTTTGTTCGTTTTTCGTATCTATCGGTTTATCTTTCAAGTTTATTTCATTTACAGATTTAGATTTAATCGGTTCGTCTTCTGGAATTTCAAAATTTTCTGCATATAAAAGATGTTTATTAAATTCTTCATCAAGAGATGAAAAATCAACATCGCCCTCTTCATTTGAAATCGGAATTTCTAATTCAGATAAGTCCCCTGTTTTTCTTCCAGATTCTGATTTATACTCGGTTGAAACATCCGACTTAATTTCAGTTTCCAAATTAAAATCTGTTTTTTCTTTAGGAACTACAAATTTCATCATATCAGAATCTGTAAAATCAAAATCAGGAGTTACATCCCATGGCGAAGCTTGTTTTGATGTCAGAATAACTTCGGGAATCGGTTTTGGTTCTTCCTTCGGAAGTAATCCATTCAGAAAATCATGATCGAATGTAGCCAACATATCAGATGCGTTACTATTATCATCTGAATCAACCTCTCCATTCAACTTCTCTACCGTTTCAATAGCTGTTTTCGTTTTTTCTTTTAATACTGTCTCTTTATTAGCTTTAAGTTCCGATTCCGCTTCTGTTTTCTCTTTTTTCTTTACCTCTTTGAAATCAAAATTACTTTCAACAGGTATTTCTAATTCTTCCGAGAAATCGGAATCCGGATTACTATTTGTTTCAGGCTCTGCTTCTTCTATATTATCGTATTCCGGCTCTTCTTGCTCACGATTAATATTATCTTCTTCAAATTCGAAAATCGGTACTTTCAGATTTTCTGCAATAATTCCATCTTGAGAGGTTAGACGGTCTATTTCTTCTTTCGATAATGAAACGAGATAAGAATCCCTTAGCGCAACAGCAATCGAACTTCGACTCATCTCCTCTAAAAAATCCTCTTGTCCTAAAAATGTATTTTCATTATAAATATAGGACTTAGTTTTCCCGAGTAATTTCTTTTTAATTATATTAATTTCGCCGCTTACAATTAAAAAGATAGAATCTGCACTATCTCCTTCTCTGAAAAGAACTTCGCCTTCCCTGATGGATATAATCTGTCCTTTAATTCCATCTAAATGTATCTTAGAGAAATTTACATTCTTGCAAAGCCTGTTCAGCTTCAATGTCGTAAATAATTGATTTTCCATATTCATCTTATTATGCTGTAATTATAATGCAATTTACAACCTCCATTCCAATACTTCAAATAGATTAATTGATTCTACAATCTATTATGTAGAAATTTAGTAAGTTTACGGCAATAATTTTTATTTTAATAGATAAGATAACTGAACCCTATTTAAGGAAAGTGCATCAAACTAAATGACTGAAATTGAGATTATAGAAAAAGCAAAAGAAGGCGATAAGAAAGCCCTTGCAGAGCTTGTTAAACTTTACGAACAAACTGTTTATAATTTTTCTTATAAAATCTGCCGCAATAGAGAAAAAGCTGAACATACAATGCAGGAAACTTTTATGAGTATGGTAAAGCATATTAAACAGTTTAGTGGAGATTCTAAGTTATCAACTTGGCTTTATCGAGTTGTTTCTAATCATTGTCTAATGCTTGCAAGACAGGTTCAGCATCGATATGAATTCGCATCGATTGATGACGATGATGCTTATATCAACGAGAAAGAGGTTTCTGATTGGAGTGTTACTCCCGATAAAGTAACCGAAAATAATGAATTAAAAAAAATATTAGACGATGCAATTCAAAAACTTCCAGCTGATTATCGAATTGTTTTTATGCTCAGAGACGTGGAAGGACTTTCGACTGAAGAGACAGGAAAAATTGTTGAGCTTTCGATCCCGGCTGTTAAATCGCGCCTGCATAGGGCTCGTGCATTTTTAAGAAGTGAATTAAATAAGGTTTTTGCAAATGAATCAAGATAAACCAACATGTAAAGAAGTAATGTCGCATATATGCGATAATTTGGGAGAAGATCTCGATTCACCCAAATGTGTCGCCATTAAGCATCATCTTGATGAATGCCAATGCTGCAAAACATATTTTAATAATATTGAATCGACAATCTCATTTTATAAAAATTACGATTCAAAACTTCCTGACGATGCTCATAATAAATTATTAGACATACTTGGACTTAAAGAATAACACCTACATACCAATAGTCCTTACATCACTTCCGAAATAATTCTTTTGCTAATTATGATTAAAGATTCAACTTATAATCTTTTTATTACTATTGTAGCTTCGTAGGAATATTTATTTAAAGGTATAGTGGACTCAGGATAAGGTGTAAGCTCTTCAATACGAAAATCATATTTACCATAAACATCGTGAGTTACTCCGGCACCGGTATTAAGTTCAAAATTTTTCCCGCCGTTGCCTTCTTTTATATACATTCTAATTTTAGCATTACCGGCCCAAATACAATTAAAATCTATCGGACAGCGAGATTCTTCTAATAAATCATCAAATTTTAATGATAGGTAATTGCTTAGGTGAACCTCTTCTCCATATTTTAAATTAATTACCAAAGAATCTGATGCTTTGCTTAAATCTTTTTCAATATCTCCTGTTGATGAAATAGAACTATCTCTTTCGCAAGAGGCGACAACAATCGACACAAATAAAATCAAAAAAAATGTTTTGAGTAGTTTCATAAATTCTATCCTTATTTTAGAATAAAATTAACAATTTATTTTTGATAAGGAAAGTGCAAAAATTCGGTACTTTATATTAATCAGGGGCAATAACTAATCACACTCTCTAAAATGATTTATATTTAGAAATGAGTTATTATTTCGAAACTTTTATTATGATTCGTAGCAAATTACTTCGTAATAATCATCTTTTTTGTAATGCTAATTTCGTCAGTCTGTAAATTATAAAAATAGACACCCGTTGAAAGACCCTCACCATCAAAACTAATAGAATGCTTACCTTTACTTTTGATACCGTTTTCTAAAACTACCACTTCACTGCCGAGCAAATTATATAATGTTATTTTCACCTCATTTTCGTAAGGTAAAGAATATTCAATTGTAGTATCTGGATTGAAAGGATTTGGAAAGTTCTGTTTTAATTCAAAACCGGTTGGTATAGATGATTCTGAATTATCATCAACTTTCGATGATGGATTATAAGGGAAGAAATACTCCAAAGACTCATCAATTAAAGCTCTCCAATTTCCCCACGAATGGCTTTCGTTTACTTCTTTATATTTTATTTCATACCCTTTTGCGTCCAATATTGATTTCATTCTTTCAGCATCCGCTTGAGTATCGTTGATAGTACCTGTACTCATATAAATTTTAAGTGGGAGTTTTGGACTTGTTTCATAATTATTAAATATAGCATCCTTGCTTGCCCAAAACGCCGGCGAATGAATACCAATCAAGCCAAAAATGTTACTTTTCATATATCCAAAGTAAGCTGAATTTAATCCCCCGAGTGAAGTACCTAATATCGCCCTAAAAGCTGGATGGTTTTTCGTTTTGTAAGTGCTATCGATTTGAGGAACTAATTCGGAAGCAACAAATTCTGCGAATTTTGGATTAATTACATATTCATCCATCCTTTTATTATTTGATGTAGCTGGATCGCGCGGGTCTATAAATACAGCTATTATTGGACTAATTTTTTTCTCTGATATTAAATTATCAAGGACAATAATCATACTTCCTAATCGATCGTCTGAATATTCGTGCCCATCTGTTACAAAAATTACCGGGAGATTAATCATAGATTCATAACCATTTGGCGTATAAACACGGTATTGGACATTATATGAAAGGTTTTTACTTGAAATTATTTTATTGCCCGAAAAAAGCCCCCTGGTTGCTATTGATTTCCGTATTGTTTCAGTTGGATATAGGTAAGACGGCATTCTTAACTCAGAATTTGGTCCGAATCCACTCCATTGTTGAAGTGCATTATTTGGATCTAAAATCCAATTATTACCATTTAATATAATCTTATAATCAAGTCTTGCATCGGGAGGGAAAATAGCTTTGACGGTCCAAAGATTGCTCAAACCTCTTTTTTTGCCTGTATATTGTTTCGGATTCGTACCCCACCCAGTGAAATCGCCAGCCCAATAGATCGAAGAAGCTGATCCATTATAGATAAAGAGCACAGAATCGTTTTCAGTAAATGGAATTTTATTATTGAGCTTAAGACTAGAGATCAGATAGGAGGAGGAACTATCTCTTTTGTGGGAGTCAGCTATTAAAGCAATTGAATCGATTTTTGATTCTAATTGACTTATAGATTTTAAGTATAATTGACCCGATATTTCCATACTTAATATTAGTAGTATAAATAAAATTTTTTTCATAAATTTAGAGTTTGGTTTTTGTGTAATAAATTAGCAACATTCAATTTTTATTATTGTTGCAAATTAACAACATTTTAATCAAAAAATTATAAAAACACACATCAAAGTGGATGGCACGTCCTTTGATTGTTAATTAATAGTTCTACAAAAAACACAATAATAATATTACCCAATTTGGAGGAATAATGAAAAAAGTAGTTTACTTATTCGCAGCAGTAGTTTTATTTGCAGGTCTTAGCTTAAATGCACAATCAAAATTATCTTTTAATGCTGGTGCTAATGCCGCTTTACCGATGGGATCATTTGCCGACGTAGCAGGATTTGGATTTGGTGCTTCTGTTGGTGCTGAAATGCCAGTTGCTGACAAAATCACAGGTACAGCTTCTGTAGGTTATTTGATGTTCGGAGAAAAAGAATTAGGCGGAACTGGTTTTTCAGCTAAATCATCTTTTTCTGCAATTCCAATTTTAGTTGGTTCTAAATATGCTTTTAACGATAATTTCTATGGTGCAGCCGAAGTCGGTTTCCATTTATTCAGCGGTACAGTTAAATCAGAAATTACATTATTCGGATCAACAACAAGTGCAGAAGCAACCGAAAGTACAACAGATTTCACAGTTGGTGTAGGTGCAGGATATATGTTTGGTAAATTAGATGTAAGCGCTAAATATTATTTAATTAGCGATGCTAATTATCTTGGTGTAAGAGTAGCTTACCATTTCTAATTAGATTTTCACAAAAGCAACACTCCTTATAAAAAAGCTGTCATAAGACAGCTTTTTTTATTGACACATCCAAATTCTTCACTCAAAATATAAATTAACTCTTATAATTTCTCATAGACTCTTACGTATTCCACTTCCATTCTTTGGGGGAAGATAGTGTTATCGATACCTTGTGCACCGCCCCAATCTCCGCCAATAGCAACATTCAATATTAAATGAAATGCTTTATCAAATGGCCAATATTGCCATCCCTTTCCCTCGTTCTCGCATTTGAAATATAACTTATTATCCACCGAAGCGGTCATTTTATCCGCATCCCATTCCAATATATAAGTATGAAACTCTTCTGAGGCATTCGGAACAGTCAAGGTAGCCGTTTTCTGAGTATTAATTCTCCAATAATATTTTAGTGAATGAGCTGAAGCATGAATTACATTCTGATCATATCCTACATGTTCCATAATATCGATTTCACCATTATCGGGCCAACCCCCACCACCATAATTCCAAACAGTCGGGAGCATCCATATAGCAGGCCAAGTGCCTCT
Organism: Melioribacteraceae bacterium; assembly: GCA_023230485.1. Taxonomy (GTDB): domain Bacteria; phylum Bacteroidota; class Ignavibacteria; order Ignavibacteriales; family Melioribacteraceae; genus BRH-c32. The sequence goes on along the minus strand of JALNXG010000006.1, from coordinate 22,096 downwards.
TCCTTTCGGAAGTTTTGCTCTTATCTCAAATCGTCCATATTTCCAGTCGCCTTTGTTAGTGGTCACTAATCGAGCCGAAGTATATGATTTTCCTTCAAAAATTTCGCCGTGAGCTTCGATAATTAATTTCCCGTTTTCCACTCTCGCATTTTTTTCTCTGAACGAAGTGTAATACTGCAGTTCGTTATTTCCCCAGCCATTTCCACCAACATCATATCCCCATTTCTTTACATCCGGTAATCCATTAATATCAAATTCATCGTTCCACACCAACTTATATCCATCAATATTAAGATTTGGTTCTGAAGGATTATTTTTATCCTGCGATGAACAGCTCGACGTAAAAACTATTACGACAAAAAGCATAACTAATTGAATGATTTTTTTCATTCTCTCTCCTTTATTGTTTATCGTATCTTACCATTCTTGAGTATAATGATAAATTCGAATCGGTTAAAAATTTCCATAGCAATTTAGACCAAGATTTATGCGAAATCAAATTATTATAATGTTCAGGTGCTCTTCTTTTTAGTTCCGGAAGCTTATTCCATGGAATAGATGGGAAATCGTGATGTTCATTATGAAATCCAACATTTAACGCAGGTACATTTAAGAATCCATAATAGCTATATGTCTCCTGCGGCGGATAAGTAAGATAATGCTCCTGGATCCATCTGGCACCTAAGGGATGTAGCCCTATTGAAAACATAAAAGAAAACAATAGATAAAGAAATGAAGTCCATCCAAAGAAATAAATAATTAAGAAATCGACACTAAAAACAACAACCCAATTAACAAATGTCCACGTACTCGCAAATGAAACTTTAAGACGTGGTGGACGGAGTGCTTGAAAAACCGGGAATAAAAATAACCATGTTGCCTTTCCCAAAAACGAATTCCCAATTAATTTCGCTTCCCAATGACTTGCTAAATCTGCATCGTAATAATAATCCCCTTGGTGAGAATGATGTTTTAAATGATATATTCTAAATGAAATTGCAGATGGAAGTGTATTCGGTATATCTGCGATTATACTTAATATCATATTGCCTACACGACTTTTTATGATAAGATTATGACATGCTTCGTGAATCAAAACATATAAGCTATGATTTGCAAAAGCTCCTACAGCAAATGCAATTATCGGAGCAATCCACCACGAAACTCCCGAGATTAATATTGATATTGTTAGCTGAAAAGCTACAACAAAGAAAACAATAAATGCACTAAAAGGATTTCTTGAAATCAATTCCCTCACTTCAGGATGAGATTTTAATATTGCTCTTGTTCTTTCCTTATGTGGTTCGGGAGTATCGGATAGTGCAAAACCTGTTTTTTCTTTTTCCATTTTCCCTCCCTTTCTTTAGTGTATTCTATAATAGTATTCATTAATGTAAACATTCAACATTATTTAATCAATCTTAAATAAATGATAAAATATACTTGCTGTATCAAGAAATTATTTATATCATAGGAATTAATTATTCTGGAGAGTAATGGGCACGCAACAATTACTTGTAATTATAGTTGGAACAATTGCAGTTGGACTAATGATAGCAGTGGGAATTAATATTTATAATGAATATTCTATTGAAACAAGTAGAAATGAAATTGTTTCTCAATTACATAATTTGTGTGTAATGGCTCAAATGCATTATAAAAAACCATCCGAGACGGGCGGTGGAGGTGGTAATTTTTCCGGCTTTATTCTTCCTAAACAGTTTAAAAAAACTGATTATGGTACTTTCTCTGCAAACGTTAAAAATAATCAAATAAAGTTTACGGGGAAGGGGGATGAAATTGGTAAAAATGGCAAAACTCAGATTCGTGCCGTTGCCACCATCAATGCAAATGGATTTTCAATTAAGATAAATAACTGATTATGTCGAACCAAAACACCAACTATATTAATTATTTAATTGACCTTGCAAAAACAGGTGCGCGAAGGTCATACTTGGATCTATGTGAAATTACGATGCGTAATATTTACACGCTTTGTTTCCGTTTAACTCTTTCCGAAAAAGATGCTTCCGAAGTAACAAAAATTATTTTTTCTTCTGTATGGGAGACTATTAATAATTACAATTCCGAGATAACATTTTCTGCTTGGCTTGAAAGTATTGCCGTGAGAGATATTATCGTTTTCCTCCATTCTAAACCATCAATTTATGAATTTGATAAACAACATCCCCTTTACAACGATCCTACGGAATTTGCCATTGCATCATTAGAAAAAGATGAACGAATTGTTTTTATTCTTCATGATATGGAAGGCTATTCATATAAAGAAATTTCAAGTTTTTTCTTTGATAAAAGTGTAGATGAAATAATTTCTATTATTATTGATGCGAGACAAAAATTGATTAAGGCAATTATTATATGAACTGCGAAGAAGTAAAAATTGGCTTAAATCATTTTTTTGATGAATCGCTTGATGATAATACACAAACCGAAATTGATGAGCATATTAGAAAATGTCCTCATTGCTTTGAAGAATATAAAAAGCTTAGAAAGTTTTTTAATAAACTTAAGGATTTGGAATTAAGTATCGATCCTCCCGCAAATATAATTGATGAGATTACTAAAAATCTTCATTCCAAAACTTCTAAAGAAAATGAACCGAATGAAGTGGAATCCGAAATAGACCGATTAAAAAGAATTAATAAGGAAAAGCTTAAACAAGAACAACTGCTTAAAACGAGCCGTTTAGAAGCTCACAAAAAAATGCTTGATGATAAAAAAGGTTATTCTACAATTTATTACAGCACTACAAATAGGCAAAAACAGAATAAGACTTTACTCTTCCTCTTTGGTTTTATTATAATGTCAATCGGGATCGGCTACGGATATTTCCAATTTCAACGTGAAAATTCTCCTTGGAAAATTAAATCTGAATCGGGTATTTACCTTATTGACGGTAAAGAATCAACATCTGCTAAATTCAATGTCGATAATTCCTTAAATACTAAAAACGATTCAAGAGTGATAATTAATGTGCCCAAAACAGGTACAATTCGGCTTGAACCAAATTCTTCTATTAAATTATTAACAGCTAGAAGCGGCGATAATGTTATCTCTTTTAAATCGGGTTCATTAAAAATTGTTACTAATTCAGATTTGCCTGATTTCAAAATTAAGTTTACAAATTTTGACTTAATTGATTACGGTGCTTCTTACACGGTTGCTTTCGATGATTTTAATAATATTAATTTAGTTGTAGAATTTGGATATGTGGGATTAAGAAAAAACGATTCAGAAATATTCATTAATGAAAATTATTCATGCAAAATTATAAATAGAAAACTAGTTTCCACACCATTCCGGACTGATGCACCTCTCGAATTTATTGACTTAGTACTGAGTTACGAAAAAACAAAAAATACTGCCGAATTATTGGATAAGATATCAAATAAAGCAAGACCGGAAGATGCTCTAACTTTATTAGAATTATTAAAAAAAGTATCTGCGGTCGATCGGCAAATACTTTTTCAATCAATTAGTAATTTCTTTCCTCCGCCAATTGGCGTTACTAGAAATGGAATAATGCGTCTCGAACCCGATATGCTCCAAATGTGGTGGGAAGAGATCGAGTGGCAAATCTAATTCTTCTCTGAATACGTATATATTGGAAAACTCATACTCCTTGCGATTTTCCAAGTACCTTCGCGATGTTTCTTTAAGATATACAAAGCTCTCTCTGAATAAACTGTACTCGGCAAATCCGAACCTTCATAATTTTTTTCAAAAACCGATCGCGTTGTAACTGAAGCTAATTCACCCGATACATCCACTTGCTCAATATTTATTTTCCATTTACCACCCGGATATTGCGACATATAATTTGTAATCTCTTTTTCAAAACTCTCTAATCCCACTAAATCATTTTCTTCGGGAGTAATTCTAACATAAGATTCGTCAAATATGTTTGAAAGTGCATCCGGATTTCCTGAATTATAGGATTCTGCATAACTTTCGATTTTTTTTCTTACTTCGTTTTCATCTACATTGGAATTTATCTTTCTCTCATATTCGGGCACTTCTTTAGTGCATGCGCCTACTAAAAGCATCAAAACAAATAGAGAAAAAAATTTAGTTTTCATCAAGATTTCCTTAATCATATATTAATAGTCTTAATATAATGATTTATTTAAAAAAATAATTATGAAAAAGAATATATTTCTTGTAGTACTATTAATGACAATAATTGTTTCATGGAGCTGTTCTGAGAGAGAGACCGGTCCTGGTGATCCGCCTTATATAGAACAGTTTCCTTTTACAATTGCATCCCCTGAATCACAGAATTTTGATGCTTCCAGACTTAACGAGCTGGATTCTAAAATATCTTCCGGTATTTATAGTGAAATCCATAGTCTTTTAATTATACGCAATGGTTCACTTGTTTTCGAAAAATATTATAAAGGTTATTCACGGGAAATGCCGCATAATCTATTTTCTGTAACAAAAAGCGTTACCTCTCTATTAGTCGGAGTTGCTTTATACGAAGGGAAAATCAAATCTTTAGATGATAAAATTGTGGATTTGCTTTCCGAACAAAACCCAATCCTTAATCTTGATGATAGAAAAAAAGCAATCACAATTAAAAACTTGCTTACTATGACATCCGGTATAAAGTGGATGGAATTTAATGATTCCTATTCTAATCCCACAAGCGATCTATTTGGTTTATCCTTAGCCCAGGATTGGATTAAGTTTATGATTGATAAGCCTATGGCTGCCGATCCAGGAACGACTTTTAATTACAATAGTGGAAATACTACACTTATTTCAGGAATACTAAAGAATGCTCTCGGAAAAGAAACTGCTCTTTATGGAGATGAAAAACTTTTCGAACCTTTAAACATTAGAAATTATCAATGGGAAAAAGGGGCTAATGGCATAACTAATACAGGCTGGGGATTAATTATGCGCTCTATCGATATGGCTATTATCGGAGATTTAGTTCTTCATCAGGGTTTGTATAAGGGAATAAGATTGATCCCCGAAGAATGGATTAATGAATCTACTCAAAAGCAGATCAGTGTGGATACCGGTTCAGATTATGCAATGGGATGGTGGCGTTTGGGTGATAGCTGGAGTGCTTTATTAAATAATAAAGATATTTATTACGCTTCCGGTTTTGCAGGGCAATATATAATTGTGATTCCTCATTTAAATATAATTATTGTTTCTACTGCCGGAAATTTTACCACCCAAAATAAATTTTTCTCTGCATTTAGGGATTTTATTCTTCCTTCGATTAAGGATTTAAATCAATAAAAAGGTGTAAAAATTTTGGTATTTCTTTTTTCCTAAATATTTTTAAGTTTGTTAGAGCGTTACAGTGTCTATATGACTAAGTGTGATTTTTATTAACTAATAAAAATAGGAAAGGGTTTTCCGCCTTATCACTTCGGTGAGCTGTAGCGCATTTTTTCCCTTAGCTAAATTCTATTCTCTTTTATAAATTTTTTCACTCTCTGCAAAAATAAGATAACTTGTATTTTGCATCCGACCCTTTTTTCATATTATATTATAGGTCTAACATCTGAAATAATATATATGATAGAAATCTTTAATAGTAGTCTCGAAAATTTCCGCACTCCGGTAATTTTATTTTTCATTCTTGGATTTATTGCATCAATACTAAAATCAGACCTAAAGATACCCGATTCGATAGCAAAAATTCTTTCAATCTATTTAATGATTGCTCTTGGATTCAAAGGAGGTGTCGAAATATCGAAGAACGGAAGCGACTTAAACCTTTTCTTATCCATATTCCTTTCTCTATTTATCGGTCTTGTTATTCCGATAATTGTATTTTTTATAATAAAGAAATTGCTTAAAAACGACATTGCAAATGCAGGTGCTATTGCGGCACATTACGGATCGGTTTCCGTTGTTACTTTTATTACCGCAATTACCTTTCTTGAAAGATCATCAGTGCATTATGAAGGCTTTATGGTCGGGATGATGGCTTTAATGGAATCGCCTGCAATATTTATCTCTCTTCTGCTTGTTCGTTATTTCCAAAAAACAACTAAAAACGAGTTTAAAATTAAGGAGATAATAAAAGAAGCTCTCTTTAATGGAAGCATCGTTCTTTTATTCGGGAGTTTATTTATTGGGATTGTAAGCGGTGAAAAGGGAATGTTACTTACAAAGCCATTTTTCGTTGATCCATTCCAAGGCGTACTAACCTTGTTCTTATTAGAAATGGGTATGCTAGCGGGGAGAAGAATTGAAGAATTTTCTAAAATGGGAATTAAGCTATCCGCAGCGGCTATATTAATGCCTTTATTTAATGGGTCTCTTGCCGCTTTCCTTGCGGTATTAATTGGATTTGATACAGGAACGGCGACTTTATTTGCAGTTTTATCCGCCTCTTCTTCTTATATAGCAGCTCCTGCCGCTGTGCGTATGGCTCTTCCCGAAGCCAATCCTTCGATCTATCTTACTATGTCTTTGGCTATTACTTTCCCTTTTAATATTATATTTGGTATTCCAATCTATTTTATAATTAGCGAGATGCTAATACGGATAATAAGATGAAAAATAAAAAATTAGAAATAGTAATCGAAAATATTGAATTAGATAATCTCTGCCGAATATTAGATAAAGCTAATGCCTCCGGCTATACTATTATCCCAGAAGTAACAGGGAAAGGAACTCTCGGAAAAAAAATCGCATTTGGACTTTCTGATATCATAAAATATGCCATGATCATTATTATTGAATCTGATGAAAAAACTAAAGAGATTTTAGAAAGAATAAAACCATTAATGAAAACTTATTCGGGGATCGCATTTATATCCGAAACGGAAATAATCGATTTTAATTAACTATGAAAATTATAATTGCAGGTGCAGGCGAAGTGGGATTCCACTTAGCAAAACAACTCGTTCGCGAAAATCACGATATTACAGTTATTGAACCAAACGAAGGGCGTTTAGAAAGAATCAATTCAACGGTGGAAATATTCCCCGTCTTAGGTAAATCGACCGAGATCGAGAAACTAAAGGAAGCGGATGCTAAACATTGCGATCTTCTTCTTGCAGTCAATGAGAGCGAAGCCGAGAATATCACAACAGCAATTCTCGCAAAAAAATTGGGCGTTAAGACTACGGTAGCTCGTGTGGCAAATGATGAATATGTAAATCCCCAGAATAGTGAGTTATTTAAATCAATCGGGGTGGATCATCTTGTTTATCCCGAAGAACTTGCAGCAATGGAGATAGTAAAATTAATTGAAAGAGCCGCCGCAACTGATGTAATAGAATTCGAAGATGGGAAACTTATTGTTCTCGGAATAAGAATTGGCTATGACTCCCCTGCAATAAATAAAACAATAAAACAGACCGCAGAAGAATTCCATATAATTGATTTTAGGATAGTGGCTATCCATAGGGGTTTGAGCACCGTCATTCCTAAAGGGGAAGATATTTTCCAACCCGAAGATCAAATATTTATTATTACAAAACCTGATGCAGTTGAAAAAATTGTTCAGCTCTCGGGGCAAGAATCTGTAACAATGAAAAACATAATGATTCTGGGCGGAGGCAAAATTGGAAGATTAACTGCTCATCACTTAGAAAAACAGTATAAAGTTAAACTCATAGAGTCCAATAAAGACAAAACTCATCTTCTTGCTGATTATCTCGAAGATGCGATGGTAATTCAAGGGGATGGAAGAGATATTGATCTCCTCGCACAAGAAGGTATTATTGATATGGATGGATTTATTGCCGTAACTGATGATGCTGAAACTAATATAATTACGTGTCTTATGGCAAAACATTTAAAAGTAAAGAAAATGATAGCTCTTGTTGACAATGTTGATTATATACCTCTTACGCAGACTATCGGATTAGATGCTCTTATAAATAAAAAATTAATTGCCGCAAATAATATTACTAAAGCAATTAGGAAAAGAAATCTTGTTGCTAATATTAACATTCTCGGCATTGATGCAGAAGTATTAGAATACTCTACTTCAGAAAAATCAAAAATTGTTAAAAAGAAAATTAAAGACCTTAATTTTCCCGAAAATTCAATTATTGGTGGATACGTGCGCAATAATGATGCTTTTATTGCAGTTGGAGATACGCAAATTGAGCCTAATGATAAAGTAGTTGTTTTTGCTTTACCCGGTGCCATTAATAAAATTGAGAGTTTTTTCGCTTAATAGGAAAGTGACCATTTATCGATTTCTAATTATATTTTTATTCTTTTCTTCAATAGCTTTTTCTCAAGAGCTATATCTCTGCCGCTCGTTTACCGAGAAAGGCGAACCGATTGATGCCTCTCTTAAATTTACTCTTAATACATCTCTAAAAAATAATATATTCATTCTTTATGATAATGTTAAAGTTATTTCTGATCCCCTATTATATTTATATATCGATAAAAAAGTAAATAATCGCAACCAAGATTATGATAGCCATGTAATTAGACCCGATAAAAATAGTACTTGGATAGTTTATAATTATGAATTGAAGGAATCGGGCAAGTATGAAATCTATATCCGAAATTCTAAAGGAAATTTATTAGCAACAAAGACTATTACTGTTTGGGAAACTTCAAGAAACGAATTAGATACTCCCTTTTCAGAAATCTATTACTATTCAAATGTGAACGTACAGTTCTGCGAAAAAGTAATTTATGGAAAACCGATAAATATAATTAAAACTCTCTCTCTTAAATATCGTTCGCCCGAAGTAAAAATTTTCGTTAAATCTAATAAGCCGCTTAATACATCTTTAATTAAATTCGAAGTTTGGAAAACTACTTCTATTCCTGAATATGATAAGTTTATTGAGATAAAAAAATTTATACTTAACAAAAGATGGAATCAGACATTTATGAAATACACATTTAAGGAGAAAGGGGATTATAAGTTTATAATTTATAATGATAATGAAATAATTATAAAAACAATTTATATTAGTATCACCGATTAAAGAGGGTAAAATGAAAGGAATTATTTTAGCAGGCGGATCCGGCACTCGGCTCTATCCCATAACAAAAGTTTATAGCAAACAATTAACTATTATCTATGATAAACCGCTTATCTATTACCCACTATCAGTATTAATGCTTGGCGGTATCAAAGATATTCTTATTATCTCCAATGCCGAAACTATTCCGATGTATCAAAAGCTTTTTGGCTCGGGCGAAGATATCGGGCTTAATATTAGTTATGCATTACAAAAAGCACCTAATGGAATTGCAGAATCTTTTATTCTCGGAGAAGAGTTTATTGGTAATGATGCAGTATCATTAATACTTGGCGATAATATTTTTTATGGTAAGCTCGATTTCTTTTATAAAGCAGTAGAAGAAGAAAAGGATGGAGCTACCATTTTTGCCTACCAAGTTACAGACCCTGAAAGATACGGTATAGTTGAATTTGATAAAGATGGTAAAGCCTTAAGCATTGAAGAAAAACCAAAAGCTCCAAAATCTAATTTCGCAGTCCCCGGTCTTTATTCATATGGTAATAGTGTTGTAGAGATTTCAAAAAATCTTAAACCATCATCAAGAGGTGAGCTTGAGATAACAGATGTAAATAAAGTTTATCTAGAAATGGGAAAATTAAAAGTAAATAAAATTGGGCGCGGCGTGGCTTGGCTTGATACCGGCACTCCCGAAGCACTTCTTCAGGCATCTAATTTCTTCGGGATTATTGAAGACCGTCAAGGACTTAAAGTTGCTTGTATCGAAGAGATCGCTTACTTAAAAGGGTTTATCAATAGAATTCAATTCGAAGAACTGATTACAACAAAATTGCCCCGTTCATCTTATCGTGAGTATTTGGAAAGAATTCTTAATGACGATCAATAAGAAAGGAAAGTATTGGTTATAAAAATTATAAAAAACAGTTTGCTTAATTTATGTGGTTGGATTTTTGTAGCTCTCGGCGTTATAGGAATCTTTCTCCCTATAATGCCCACTACTATTTTTTTGATATTAGCTGCGGGATGTTTTGCACGTAGCTCAGAAAAATTTTATTCGTGGATGATAAACCATAAGAAATTCGGTCCTTTGATTAAAAATTATCTCGAAAATCGAGGTATGCCAAGAAGAGCTAAGATTATTGCCATTGCTATGTTAAATGTTTCCATTGGTTCTTCTATCTTGTTTTTTACCGACTCATTATATGTTAAAATTATTCTTTTGGGGATTGCTCTTGGAGTTACGATCTATCTACTTTCTCTTAAAACCGTTCCCAATATTGTGCAATCATAGATACTTCTAAATATTAATTTATTATTTTAGCTGATACTTTCTATAAAGTTTCTTATCTTTAAAAAATAATCCGGAAAGAGAATAGATGAGTCTATTTGCATCAAAAGGCAGAAGCGAAGTTGATAAATTAATTGAAGAAAATGATGATCTAAAAAACACTCTTCATACGCTTCTTCAAAAACATACAAGTCTTATAGAACTTGAAAAAAAGCTAGAAGGAATGAGAAAAGATTTTACTGACCTTTCGAGCAACGTTGAAGAATTACGCAAACTTGTAACCGGATATGAAACTGAAAAAAACGAAAAAGAAATACTCCTTCATGAATTAACCGATCAGATTGAACATTTATCCGAACGCAAAGAAACTCTTGAAAAATCAGTCGAGCAATTTGAGAGCGAATTTACTTCTTATGAAGAAAAGCATAATCTTCTTAATCAAGTTACAACCGAATACAACGAAATCTCGGAGAAGACTTTAAATTTCAAAACGGAATACGAGCGAATATCTTCTGAATTTGAAACTCTTTCTGCAAAAGTATCCGAACTTTCCGAAGAAGAAATTCAACTTACAACGCATCTAAATAACTTACGTAAAGAAGAAGCCTCCTTTGTTAAATATGAAAAAGATATTAGCGTTTATGTAGAAAAATTAAATCATCTTAAAGATGAAGAAGCCAGAAAAACCAAAACAATTGAAGAGATCGATTCTAAACTTTCTTTAAGCGAGGAAATAAAAAATAATCTTGAAAATTCTGTTTCTGCTATGGTTTTTCAACTTACAGAAAAAGAAAAGCTCTTTAATGAATATAATAATCAAAAAGATAAACTGATTGAAGAACTCTATCAGGCAAAAAAAGATTATGACAATATTAAGCAGCGCATTGAACTAAGTGATGAAAAATTAAAAGAAGAAAGCAAGCTTACAGATGAGCTTTTTTCTAAAAAGAATGCACTTCAAGAAGATATTAAAAGATTGGATGTCGTTCTTAAAGAATCACAAGAAAAATTACTTGAATCTACAAATGGAATAGAAAAACTATCAGAAACTATCGCATCGAAAAATGAAATTATAGAAGAATTAGAAAAAAGAAAATTCAGCATAGAAGAAAGCAATCTTACAGTAGAGAGAAATTTTTCCTCCGTGCTTCAAAAGTATTTAGAGGAGTTTAATGATCAAAAAACTCGCCTTACAAATCTCAAACAAGAACTAATTGAAAAAGAAAAAGAATTAAATCAAAAAGAAAGGCAAATACTTGAGAAGAGTACACAAATTGCGGAATATGGCGGTCTCTCTAAAGTTCTTCAAAAAGATAAAGCCGCTTTAGAGCAAACTATTATCAATCTAAAAGATGAACAAAAAGAATTGATCGACGATCTTGCAGATATCAGAGAAGATATTGCTAAATATAAACATCATATGAATGGAGTAAAAACAGAATCTGAATCTTTAGAACAAAGGAAAAATAATATAAATTCAGAATTGAAACAGATCATTAATCAATCTAACTCCTATTATACCAACCTCGAAGATATAAAACAAAAAATAGAGCAAGAGATTTCTGAAAGTAAAAACGAATTGACTAAAATAAAAGAGGAATTAAAAATTTCCCGTGAAGAATTGCGAAACACAAAACTCGAAACTCGCAATGTTGAAAAAGAAAAGGAAGAATACTCGGCTAAGATTTCGGAACTTGTTAGTTTAGAAAAAACTCTTAAATTTAAGTCCAATGATGACAATTCAAAAAAGGCAAAGTGATCTTTAACACGAACTATTTCTTGTAGTAAGGGTATAATTTATAAACGAAAGAAAGGCAAGATGAGATATAAATTTATTTTAAATACTATTTCACTATTGATATTATTGACTTTCACTTATACTAAAACCGAAGCTCAAGACAACCCTGCATTACGCTATTTAAATAATTCCGCATATAAATTGCAAGTAGAGATGTACGATATTTATAAAACACGTCAGGCGAATATTGTAATGCTCGGCAATTCACTTACAAATGGTGCTAATTGGAATGAACTCCTTGGAAGAAACGGTGTGGCTGAGCGCGGAATACCCTCCGATATTTTGCAAGGTTTTGCCGCAAGAATGAATTATATTTACAAATTAAATCCCAAAATTGTTTTTATTTGCGGCGGACTCAACGATATATATAATTGGATACCTACTGAAGAAGTATATAGCGAATATGTAAGTATTATCAATAAACTAAAATCAAAAAATATTATTCCTGTTATTCAGACCACAACTTACTCGGCTAAGACCTGGGCTAAGGATTGGGGCGGCACTCCAGAAGTGAATGCCGGCAGGAATAGAGAAGTGAATAAACTTAATAAAATGCTTTTTGATTTTGCTAAGAAGAATAATATTGATATTATAGACCTCAATGGAAAGACTGCGGGAATTGACCGATTTTTACGTCCCGAATTAACTTGGGATGGACTTCATTTCAATGCTAAGGGTTATAAAATCTGGACTGCAGAAGTTGAAAAAATTTTATCGAAATATAAACTATAAGATTTAATTACAAGGAAAGATAAATATGGAAGACAACAAAATAAGACAACCTTTATACCTCGGATTTTTAATACTCTTTCTTCTTTTAATTGTTTCATTCGTAAAAATTGATTACGAATTTTGGGGATTGCAAATACAAGAAGTAGATATACTTGCTGATCTAAAACCTGAACCGGTAGAAGATGAATACTACAATCAAAACGATTTTCACCCAAATATATTTGAGCTTTATCCCGGCACTTATAATTATGCAGGAATAGGTTTTTTAAATGAGTCCCCTATTCAAGGTCAATTAGAACCCCTATCAGGGAATGTTAGTCAATTAAAGCCATTTTTTGATGCACTAAAAAATGCGAAATCAAAAACTGTTAGAATAGCTCATTATGGAGATTCCGGTATTGAGGGTGATTTAATTACTGCGGACGTTAGAGAAGCGTTACAGAATAAATTTGGAGGCAATGGAGTTGGCTGGCTCGGAATTACTTCACAAGATATTTCATTTAGAACCACAACAAAACACTCATTCTCAAGCAATTGGGAATCAGCAGCTTTCTATTCAAGCAATCCAAAGAACTATCCGCTTGGTATGAGTGGCGAATGTTTCGTACCTAAAGCATCCGGTGCTTGGGTTCAGTACGAAACCACTAGAGCAAGAAGACAATTAAAAGATTTCAGTAGTGTAAAATTATATTATGCAAATGCGAAACCATCTACTATCAATTATAGTTTTGATGGCGGAGCAAAGCAAAGCATCGCACTAAAAGCAGGAAAAGACCTACAGGAATTAGTTCTAAAACCATCGGGTAGAGCTAAAAGTGTAAAGATTGAAGCTACACAAGCAGATCAGGCTTATTTCTATGGCGTTACATTAGAAAATGAAACAGGCGTTTACGTAGATAATCTTCCATTAAGAGGAAATACCGGGGTTGACTTGGCTAATATTGATCAAGGGCTATTAAACCAATTTGCTAAATACATGGATTATAAATTAGTAATTCTTGAATTTGGTTTGAACATTGCCGGGTCAAGAAAGACCGATTATAGTTGGTACGAAAGAGAAATGGTTAAAGTAGTTGATCACGTTAAAAAAGCATTTCCTAATGCTGGTATATTGATGATAACAGTTCATGATAAGGGAATGAAAAAAGGTACATCTTTCGTAAGTGATCCCGCAATTCTTTCTCTCCTTCAAACACAAAAGAATATTGCAAAGCAATCTAATGTAGCTTATTGGAATTTATTTGAAGCTATGGGCGGACAAAATTCGATGGTTAAATGGGTTAACGCTAATCCACCATTGGCTTTCAAAGATTTTATTCACTTTAATGGTCAAGGTGCCGCTAAAGTTGCTCAGTTATTTACAGATGCGTTATTAGATTCATATAATAAAAGATAAATAAACTCTTAAAATAACGTTACAACAGGACCGTATATGGATACTGCTTTTTTCGAACGGCTTTGGGAACAGATTAAATATAATCCGCTGGAACCGCTTTTATTCAACAGCGGATTTTTTCTTTTTTTCTTCCTCGCCTGTATCGCCTTCTATCATGTTTTTATTAATAATAGAAGAGCACAAGTTCTTTTTCTAACTGCCGCTTCCCTTTTCTTTTACTATAAATCCAGTGGTTTCTATTTCCTTTTACTAATCTTTAGCTGTGTAATCGATTTTTATGCGGGTAAATGGATTTATGATTCAAAATCAAAAACAGAAAGAGGAATACTTCTTACACTTTCGATGGTTATGAATCTTGGTATTCTTGGCTATTTTAAGTATTCCAATTTTTTCCTCGATACTGTAACGGGGCTTGGCGGACCTACATTTGATTTTCTGGACATTTTCCTTCCGGTTGGTGTTTCGTTCTTTACCTTCCAATCAATGAGTTATACAATTGATTTATATAAAGGACACATGGAACCAGAGAAAAAATTTATCGATTTCCTTTTCTTCGTTTCATTCTTCCCTCAATTGGTTGCCGGTCCTATCGTAAGAGCATCCGACTTCCTGCCGCAAATTCATCAATCAATAAAAATTAATAAAGCTGATATGGGGAAAGCAATTTTCCTTATTAGTGCTGGCTTACTTAAGAAAGCAGTTATAGCTGATTACATAAGTATCAATTTTGTTGATCGTGTAATGGAATGGCCTACGAGATTCACGGGTGTAGAAAATCTACTAGCGATGTATGGTTATTCACTTCAAATCTATTGCGATTTCTCTGGTTATTCTGATATGGCTATTGGGATTGCACTATTATTTGGATTTAGATTAATGACGAACTTTAATGCACCTTACAAAGCATACTGCGTTACGGATTTTTGGCGTAGATGGCATATCTCATTATCAACTTGGCTTAGAGATTATCTCTATATTTCTCTCGGGGGCAATAGAAAAGGGGAAGTAAGAACTTATATTAATCTTCTTCTTACTATGGTGATTGGCGGCTTGTGGCATGGTGCTGCTTGGCGTTTAGTTATTTGGGGAGCTATTCATGGCGTTGCTTTGGCATCGGAAAAATTTTTTAATATCCCAAAATTATTTGCGAAAAAATGGTATTTAAAACTTATCGGTATAATTATTACTTTTCACGTTTTCACTTTTTCGATGTTATTCTTCCGTCCATCCTCACTTGATACATCAAAAGATATACTCCATCAAATAATTTATTATTTCAAGCCGGAAGTCTTTACACAATTTATCGGTGGCTTTACATTGGTATTTGTGTTGATGATACTTGGATACTTAACTCATTATATACCCGATCGTTGGGTTGCAAAGATGGAATATTGGATTGGCGAAACTCCGGTTTATGGTCAGGCAGTAATCTTAACATTAATCATTTGGATTGCATATCAATTCAAAACTGCCGGCATCCAACCTTTCATTTATTTCCAGTTTTAAAACTATAACCCCCTGCTTGTAAGGCAGGGGGTTAAATTCTTTCCTATCTCTCCAAACAGAAAAACATAGTCAAAGTTTTTTGCCTGATTATAAACCCACCTTTTTGTAATTTTTTCTTTAAATTGCAGGAATATAATAACCGGTGTTTTCATTAGTGAAAAAATTCATTTATCTATTTATCGCCATATTTTTATTGGTATCATATTCTGTTAATTCGCAAGATAAACAGGAAGCGGAGAACCTTAAGAAAAACGCTCTCAACCATATGCAAAATGGAAGATATGGCGAAGCTATCGATCAGCTTAATAAATATATCTCTTTACGTCCTCGTGAATCAGATGGATATAATTTACGTGCAGAATGCTTTGAAAAAAGATCTGAATTTTCTAATGCTATTTTAGATTATCGCCGCGCTATTGCAGTAGAAATTTCTGATGCAGGAAAAAAAAACAAATACGAAAATAACCTCAAACGTACCCAGCAGGTTTATTACGCAATCCTTCTCAAAAAAATTGATGGACACTTAAGAGAGATAGCCATTAATCCTAATAATCCTTTCGATTATCTTGAAATCGGAAAATCATACCGCCAAATGGAAATTTGGGACAAGGCAGAAGAATGGTATGATAAATATATTGCAATGGATCCTGATGCTTCTCCTGATGAAATAATTCGTTATACTGAAATTCTAGCAAAGACCGGGAGTATAGTAAAAGGGGAAAAGATTTTAAAACTTTATACTGAACGTTATCCCGGTGACTGGCGTCTCCAGAGCCGTTACGGCTATTTTACTCTTTGGCTTGGTAAATATCAGATTGCAAAAAAAGCATTCGAAACTGCACTAACATACAAACCGTTTTTCAAGGAAGCTCAAGATGGTTTAGATATCGTTAATCGTGAAGCTTATGTTACTCAGGAAGACCCCCGTGCATTCGAGAAAGAATATCCGATTGATAAATATTACCGACTTCTCCGAACAAAGCCTCAAGATGTGGAATCAAGATTTAAATTAGTCGATGAACTTATAAAAGCAGAACGCATAGAAGAAGCTTATCAACAGCTTCAAGTAATTGCACTCAATAATTCTTCCGATCCTCGCTATATCGAAAAATGGGATTACGTTACAAATTACCGCACGACTACTTACCGTGAAAAGATTGATTACTTTAAAACAAAATTAGAACAGAATCCTAAAGACAAAGAATCGCTAAAAAAAATTGCTGAATATTATGAGTATCTCCAAGCTTATGATACTTCTACGGTTTATTTAGAAAAATATTTTGAAGAATTTCCTGACGAAAAAGATCCGGCACTTCGTTATAAATTTGCAAGAATAACCGCATGGAATAGAGATTTTACCAAATCGCTCGAAATCTTAGATGCCTTGATTCAAGAAAATCCTAATAATCTTGATTACCAACTTTTCCGTGCTCAAATATCTGTCTGGACAAATCAAGAGATTGAACTTGCTAGGGAATATCTTGATAATGTTTTGAAAGCACGCCCCAATAGTCTCGAAGGGCTGATATCAATGGGATCGCTTAAATTGATTGACCGAGATTATGATGCGGCGCAGGAATACGCAAATAAAGCTAAAGAGATAGACCCTAATAGCGAGGATGTAGGTAAGCTTCAATCGAATATTGATTGGCAGAAGATGCGTGCAGAAGAAGAAAAATTATACCAGATTCTTGAAGAGGGACGCGGATACGTGATGAATGAAGACTGCGCCGGTGCTCTTCCTTATTACGAAGAATATTTATCAAAAGCAGAACCGAACGTTTTAGTCAATAAAGAGTATGGCGATGTGCTCTTCTGCGCAAAGGAATATAATGCAGCAATCGATCAATATAATTTAGTTCTTGCTCAGACAGACAGCTACGATGCAAAGATGCAACGAGCCAAAGTCTATTTTATGAAGGGCGATTCTCTGCTTGCCCTTAGTGAATTTAGATCTTTAGTAATGGAAGACTCCGCTGATTTTGATGCTAATCTATATCTCGGAGATTCGTATGCAAAGATTGATGAACCTGATTCTGCTCGCTCTACTTATAATCATCTTTTAACTTGGGATTTAGATTCTACTCAAATAGAGCAAGTGGAAATGAGAAAGGGCTGGCTTCCAATTACGGGACTTGCAGCGTTATTCGAAACCTTTCCTAATTATGTAGCATTAGCTCCATCGGGAGTCTATTATGCAGATAATACCGGTTTTAGAATCGGTAATTTCGGTTCACGATTAGAAATCGGACTTACGAGCTTCATCTCTATTGGAGCGTCTTTTTATAAAACTTTCCTGAGAAGTAATTATGAATCCCTCAACCCTGATGTCATACAAACCTTCTATGATAATGGAATCAATTTCGTGGGCAATCGAGATTTTACTACCTTTAAAGGACATGTATTCGTTCGACTCTCAAAATATTTAAATCTTGGCGTAAGCTCCGGTACTGCTAATTCTAGTGGTGCTTTTATCCGAAAAGAAAATGATGCCTTTATTCGTTTCGATAAACCAGATACGCTTAGTATAGTAGCACTATATCAAAATTCAGATGCTTCACTAATACTCTATTCGCCTTATTTAATCGATCTACGCCTTTATGCTAAACTTTATAAGCTCGAAGGTTACTATCAGCATTATAACGGTCTAAAAATTATGAGCTCTTTCCAATACATATCCGTTACCGATGGAAATGAAGGAAATGATTTCTATTTAAGATTAGGAAAATATTTTTACAGATACTTGATCGTTGGGTATGAATATCTTTATACTAACTACAAACTCAAGTCTCAGTATTATTATTCACCGACTAATTTTGAAGCCCACAATTTGTGGGTTGAAAACGATCTCGAAAAAAATAAGGAATTAACTGTTACGATTGGCGGTAAATTGGGTTATATACCTTTGAATGATTTTGTACTTTTTCAGGCATATCTCGATGTAAAATATAAAGTATATGAAAAACTGCAAGTAAGCGGAAGAATTGGAGCGGGAAGTACGTCTCGTGATGATTCAAGCTATCGCTATTTCTCAGGTCAACTCGGCGCATACTGGACAATCTTCTAAGAAAGAAAATGATATGAAAAAAATATTTGTAATACTTATGTCCTTATGGACAGCGACTTTTTATGCTCAAAATGTAGAACTTTTCGGCACTCCTAAACCTGCATCTATTATGATTGGAAAAGCAGATAATATAAAATCGGTTACATTAGATAACAAAAATATTGTTTTCGATGAAGCAGGCTATTTTGTTTTTGGTTTTGATAGAGATGCTAAAGGTACACATACATTAAAAGTGAATTTCAATAAGGGAAAAGCATTCACAAAAAAAATAGTACTTGAAAAAAGAAAATATCAGATTCAACGCCTTCGCATTGCATCAAAATACGTTTCGCCTCCAAAAAGCCAATTAGATAGAATTGAAGAAGAAGCCAAAGAGATGAAACTAGCTAGGTCAGAAGTTGGAAAAATTAATACACCTCTATACACTGCGGGTTTTATTATTCCCGCAGAGGGCGAACTTTCTTCTAATTTCGGAAGTCAAAGAATTTTGAATGGCGTAAAAAAGAATCCACATAACGGAATAGATATTGCAAATAGTGAAGGAACGCCGGTATATGCGCTAAGTGATGCAGTTGTGATAGCGGCAAAAAATGATTGTTATTATAACGGTAGTTTTATTCTCTTAGACCATGGACAGTCTCTTACGAGCATATACCTTCATTTGAGCAAATTGCATGTAGCCGAAGGGGATACTGTAAATAAGGGTGATAAGATAGGGGAGATTGGTACTACTGGACGCTCCACCGGACCACATCTTCATCTCGGAGTTCAATGGGGTAAGAAAAGAATCGACCCGCTAACGCTTATTGAGCTAAATAAGACGATGGAATTAACGAACCCATAAGTTTCTTTAAGTCAACTTATCTAAGACTTCCGCCGGTGTGAGGGCGGTATCATAAAATGAGAGTAGCTTCATAAGCACTTGATCAATTATAGAATCGGGGCAGGACGCTCCGCTCGTAATTGCTATTACTACTTTATTTTTATTGGGCAGGTAATCTACCGTTTCCACTTCGCTTTTAATCGCCATATCGAAATGCATTATTTTATCTTTCTCAATTTTATCTGCATCTGATATAAAATATGTTTTAAAACGTTCTTCAAGTAGCTCCACCAAATGTGAGGTATTAGAACTATTATACCCACCTACTACAATCGCAAAATCAGCTTGATACTCAATCAATGAATCAGTAGCAGACTGATTATCATTAGTTGCATAACAAAGTGTATCTCTTGTATCAGCGAAATGATCTTTAAGATTAACTTCACCATATTTTGAAATCATCGCTTGCCTTAGGAGCTCAGAGATTTCTTCTGTTTCGGTAGCGAGCATTGTAGTCTGATTAACAACTCCGATTCTTTGTAAGTCCTTATGAGGATCAAATCCTACAGTATATTTATTATCAAAAAATTGAAGAAATTCTTCTTTGGTTATTTCGCAGAACATAAATTTAGAAAGGTAATCAGCTTCCTCAATATCTTTAACAATAATCGAAGGGCTATTCTGTGCGCTATGCGAAAATGTAGCCCGAGTTTCTTCATGCTTATGCTTACCATGAATAACTATCGTAAAATCTTTCTTACTAAGTGCTTCGGCTCTATTCCAAACTTTTTCTACAAATGGGCATGTAGTGTTATATTTTAATTTATCTATCCCTTTTTCTTTAAGGAGTTTTTCTATTTCGATTGTTGTTCCGAATGCGGGAATTATTACTATATCATCCTTTGTGATTTCATCCCAATCGATATATTGATTGCCGTAGTTATCCATTATAAAGCGTATTCCGCGATCAATAAGGTCTTTATTGACCGCGGGATTATGAATCATTTCGCTTAAAAGGAAAATCCTTTTCTCAGGATTTTCGTTTAATGTTTTGTAGGCTATTTCTATTGCGTTTTCGACTCCGTAACAAAATCCAAAATGACGAGAAACTAGAAACTCCACGGGACCGAAACTTAATCGTGTCGGCGAAAAATTCTTCTTACGCGGATCATCATTTCTTCTCATCTCTTTCAAGCGAGAGATTATTGAGCTTTTATATTGTAACGGAATATCAAACTTTTTCATTATAGTTTAGCTTTCACTTGTTTTTCTAATAAGTCAATTCGAGAAACAAAAAATTCATAATTTTTATCGTTTCTTCCTGCCTCTCTTGCTAGATCAAGTTCTTTCAAAGCTTCGGTAAACTTATTTTGTTTATACAATACTTTTGCCTTTACGTAATGAGTAAGATAACTATTATTAGCACTTATGGCAGCATCTGCATATTTAGCAGCGGCTTCCAATTCAATTCCTTTATCTGCAAGATACTCTGCCGAAGTATTGAATGTCTTAAAATCATCAGCTTTTGCTTTTCCGGTTGCTTCTTTAATTCTATCCACTGCTTGCTTTACTACGTCCACATTTATCTTAAAGGACACTTTCACTCTTTCCCAATTAAAATTAAAAGTAGCACTGCTATCGCTTAAATCCGTAAATGAAAAAGTAAGCCATTCAGTAAAATCATCTGCTTCAGGATAAACAGTAAAACGCATCAGATCTTCCTCTTGCTTATAATCATAAGCACCCCATTGTTTCCAAACTTTATTTAGAATTACTGTTGTACTGTTATTAGGAATTGTAAAAAAGGAATATTTACCTGCGGGAACATTCTTATTATCTATAATTACATCAGTAGAAAACTCAATCGTAGTAGCATCATTAGCACCTGTGCGCCATACTTTATTTATAGGAACAAGATCGCCCCAAATATTTCTTCCCTTTACTCCGGGTCTGTGATACTCAACTGTAACATTTGTATAACCTATCACTTGGCTAATGGAAGCTTTCGGGCTTAATTTCGGTAATTCTATTTGAGCATAATTGACTGCCGTAACAAATAAAAATGAAATCAAAAATAATTTTATATACTTCATGCTATTTTCCCTTTTAATAAATAAACAATTAACCAATATAAAAAGTTCTCAATGGATTTAAAAGCGAAAAGGCGGAGTTTTAAGAGCAGCCCAGCCGAGAACTGCTTCCTAATATCCGCCTTTTATCAGAAACGTTTTGCCGTTTCTTATTTGAGGGTGCATTATAGTAATTACAAAGATAATGCCAGATGATAAAGAACACGTAATTACTTATAAACTTCTATCGCTTCATTACTACTTATTTGAAAAAACTATCAAAAACTTAAAAAAATAAGTGCGGCTTAAGAGCCGCACTCTTAAATCTAATTACTTCATCAATACCATTTTCTTCGACATATTTACATTATTACCTGTAAGATTGTAAATATAGATACCGGAAGCTAAGCTGCGTGCATCAAAATTGAATTTGTGTACACCCGGTGTTAATTCACCATTTAAT